>NZ_JAUBQM010000016.1:0-85985 GCF_036701245.1 Microcoleus sp. Pol14D4 | reverse complement strand
TTTTTGAACCAACACTGAATTGAACTGCTGCTCGCTCGAATTCTCTATCGATTTATGAATGATTTGCGATCGCTATATTACCAAGGATTGCCAATCATTGTAAAGGCGGCCCAATAATAAGGATGCAAAAGCACTCGATCGCCCCGCGCCGCAATTTCCGGAGGCAAAGTTAGACTCGTAGAAAGCCCTTCGACTCGCAGCATCCCGTCTTGAATCCGCACGCGCCCCTGCAGCATCTCCAATTGCGCGCGCCGCAAAGCCTCCGCTTTAATCATCAAATTGCCACCGCGTCTGGGGGTTCGCAACTGGCGGTAAAACTCCGTCATCAGCCCCAAAGTCCCCTCATCGCTGACTTCCCACAAACTCGCCAAAGCCGATTTAGCACCGCTAGCTACCGCCAAGCCCGCAAACCCCAACTCCGCCTCTTCGTCGCCCAAAGCGGTACTGCACGCGCTTAAAACTAACAGATTCACCGGCGGTTCATTCCACCGCAACTGCCGCATTTGATCGATACGCAATTTAGTATCCCACAACTGAATGTAAGAATTTTTCGGTTCCCCAGGCTGGAATTCGCTGTGAGTTGCTAAGTGAATGATGCCAAAAGGCCGATTTGCCCGCTGAGCTTGCAAATTTCCGAGAGTAAAATCTTGATTCAAAAATGATTTTCCGCGATCGGGCGGCGCGATCGACTCTAACTCCACCGGCACCGCCGGTAATGGCGCTTTATCTTCAAATACCGACGCCCCCATCGCCAAAATTTCATCATCAGCAATATTGTCGTAGCCGATATCAGTTAAACTCAGACTCGGCATCACGCTAATGCTGTATTTCTCAACTAAAAAGCCTTTGCCGTCGTGAAGGGCCGCAAACGGCACGCTCCGCAAACCTGCTGCCGGAATTACAATTAAATTGTCAATCTTTAAAGCTGCCAATTCTGTGGCAACTGGCGCAACTAACCACCGATAAAGTTTTTGCGCCGTATCCAAATAACTAATGCTGCTTCTTTTGCGGGGATTAGTTATTTCGCTTTGAAATGCGTCAGCTAGTTGCAACACCTGCCAGCGTGTTGTCGCTGGAATTAAAACGCGCCTCGGTTCAGCGTTAGCTGTTACTAACACTAATTCTAAATGCTCCCCGTTAGGAACATCGGAAACTTCTTTGCCATCCGGCTGCAACCTCTGGGTCAAGTTATGTTCTAAGGGATGAGGGGGATGGGATGCGAGGTTGGTTCTCACAGGCAATAGATTAGATAAATCCTGACTGGCCACCACTACAGAATCATTTTGTTTGGCGGCGCCTGCATCCGCTCTGCTGACCCAATTCATATAAATAATTGCCGATTTAATTCCGGTAATTTCTTCGTTTTTGCGAAGATTTTCGTAAATAACTGACATATTACTAATCGGTCTTCTTGCAGGCAAGTCTAGATATTTTTCGTATTCGCGAGTAAAGGTTTTCTCATATGCTAAAACTCCCGACTCTACCGAATCGAATCTGCGAGAAGGAAGGAAAATATCCGGGTTAATTTGGGAAGTTTTGTCTCGACTTCGCGATCGCAATTCTACTTGCACAGATGCAGGAAGTGACAGCGCCGGATCGGGATTTACGGGGACTACTGGCACTACAGGCGGTGCGGGAATTGGTGCGGAAATCGGTGCGGGAATTGGTGCAGCAATTGGTTCGGGGGTTGGTGGAGGAGTAGAGGGCGGGCCCGGTGTAATTAGGGAAATCTGATTTGGTAAACTTCCTTGGGTGTAAGTTTGTCCAAAAGAAAAAGTGGGCAAAATGGCGTTTCCCGCGCCAGCATTAATGCTTCCCAGGGTTCCATTGTCGATCGCGCCCCCAACTACAAACGGTCGATCGATAGCGCCTCCGTGGCGAATTGCGATCCTCCCCGCTCCTGCACCTCCGGCAGTAGAAATACTGGAAAAATTGCCCGCTATATCGTTGAAAACATTGTTCGAGCGAAACAAACCGAGGGTTGTCACCTCAACGCTGCCGCCAGTACCACCAGTGCCGCCTTGAGCGTTGATAAAGCCCAACTGAATGTTATCAGTCGCGCTCAGGGAAACGCCCCCGCCGTTGCCGTTTGAAGTGCTGCTGGAGTTGAGATCGAGAGCCGAAATGCCCGATGAAGAGGTGACAGCAATATTTCCCCCGATCGCCCCGGAAGCGTTCAAAGCTCCCGCAGTTAAAGGGCCGGCATTGCTTTGGAGAGCGATCGCGCCTCCAGTTCCCGTTGCCGATGAAGAGTCGATCGCACCTGCTGAAACAGTATTTCCCTCAACCCGAATCCTCCCACCGTTCGAGGTAATATTACCAGTCCGAACCTCGCCGCTTCCTTGCAGGTTCACGCTGCCGCCATCCGTCCTTAAATTACCCTCTAAGAGGACATTTTCTGCCTTGATATCGGCTCCCAAAGCGGCCGTACTCTCCCCCCCGAAGGTAACAGAATCTCGCGCGTTAACGCTCAAACTGCGGGCTGTAATTGTGGAAGCAGCCGTCACGCTAGCAGCATCAGCCGAGAGCAGGCCCAACCTCTGAGTTTGACCGACTAGGCCCTCAAAAGTAATGTTGCCGCCAGCGCGCAGCGTCAAATTATTAGCTCGGCCCGGCGTGCTGTCGAGGGTATTGGCAAAAGCGATATTGCCGGTAGTGGCGGCTAGGGCGGCGGTGCGATCGACTGTGACGTTACTGTTGAAAGTCATGTCGCCAGATGTCGCAATATTGCCCGAAACCTCGGTACTGTCGGCGTGGACGTACAAACTCGCCAGCGGTGCAGCTTGACCGACTGTACCGCCGAACAGCACTCGCTGAGCGTCTAGTCTCAGGGCGCGAGCTCCGTCTAGGCTACCGGAGAACAGAATGTTGCCGGTAACTTCCGCGATCAAAGCCACGTCAGCATTGAGGGATGCGTTTCCTGTAAAAGTGAGATCGCCGCCAGATGTCGCAATGTTGGCGTTGAGATCGGTTTTGGGCGCGTCGAGAGTCAAGCTAGCGCTGCCGGTTGTGCTCAGGGGATTGTCGATCGCGATCGAGCTGCCTTGAAGTGTCAGCGGGCTGTTGAAGGTAATGGGTGCGACGATCGCGATCGACGAGCTGCTACCGTTTTCGCGCCCGATCGCGATCGAGCCGAAACTCCCCGCCAAAGCGCCGAGATCCCTTGCCGTCAAGTCTAAAATGCCCAAAATATCGCCAGTGCCACCGATCCGAATTGCTCGGTTATCGTTGGGTTGCAAGCGAATTGTTCCCCCCGCACTGCTGACGGAATTGCTGCCGCCCCTAAAGTCAATGCCGTTAGCAGTGAGAGCGATATTCCCGCCGTTAGCATTGAGTCCGCCCAGAGAGATGCTGCTGGCAAAAAAGTTGATGTTGCCACCTTGAGTCTCGATTAAATCGTTGGGGTCATTGACAAAAAACACTCCGCCCGATCTAAATGTTACGCTGTCTCCCGCGATCGCTTGCAGCGAAAGTTTGTTATCGGGCAAGTCTTGGAGGGTGATGTAGCCGGGGGTTTCTAGAACCACGTTGCTGCCGGCCGCCATCTGTTCCAACTGCACTTCTGAGATCGATGTTTCATTAGGTTCTGGTGCCGCTTCGAGTCCGCCAGCGGTTGATGGCGCGCTGCTGTCGCCGTTACCGCTGACGATCCTAATATTTGCCGGATCTAGCAACAAATTGCCGATCGCACCGTTAGTTGCGCGGGTATCGACCTCTCCTTGGAAAGTTAAAGCATTTTTGCCGGAAACTTCTACTCTTCCGCCGTTACCTGCGGCGATGCCCCCGCGAGCACTAATCTTGCCGAAGAAGCGAGTTGTATTGTCTGACCAAATTACCGCAGTGCCGCCATTGCCGCGGTCGATCGCGTTGGCTGCGATCGTAGAATCAGGACTAACATAAGTTACCAGTGCGTTCGGAACAGGTTCCATCCCCCGGAAACCGCCTCCGACGCGCACAGTACCTCCGCCGTTCGTCCCGGAAGCATCGATATTTGCGCCGAACAGTCCGACTTTTTCCCCTAAAATATTAACTGTGCCGCCAGCATTCCCAGAAGGAGCAAATACATTTACAGAACCGGAGACGATCGCACTTCCCCCATTTATCCCCACTGTTTGGCCGCCAGTCAGTACCAATTGACCTTGTTCGTTAGTCGTTAAACCTGTGGCTGACGCTACGCCGGGGCCCGTCAGCAACTGAGGCCAAGAAACCGGGGCGATCGCATCTTTTTCCGAATGCAAAGACGGAGTAATTTCTAAACTCAATAAATTGCCGATTTGACTGATACGGACTGCATTTTTTCCCGGAACAGCAGCCACAGTAATTTGACCGTTGGGAGCGGATAATTGACCTGTATTAATAACTGTGCCACCGACCAAAGTTAAACTTTGTCCGGTGCCCACGGCTAAGTTTCCCGCATTGACAATTGTACCAACTTGTAAGTTATTAAAATTAAGTTGATTGGGATTTCCCAGTAAAGCTTTGTAATCATTAATTCCGCTAGAATTAAACCAGCGATCGCCGAAACCAATACCTGTAGCAGTTGTCGCCAAAAACGACCCCGGCACGTTTAATCTAGCATTTTGACCGAAGACAATTCCCGCCGGATTCATTAAGAATAAATTCGAGTTGCCACCGGTTACAGAAATCAGACCGTTAATGACGGAAACATCGCCACCGGAAATCCGCCCTAAAATATTTTGAATATTTGGATTAGTTAAAAAATTAGCTATTTGACCTTCGCTGAGATTAAATTGGCTGAAGCTGTGAAACAGATTTCCCCCGTTTCCAGACAGTTGTCCGCCGCTAATGTCTGTGCGATTTTGCTCGGACTTAACAACAGTATTCGTGCCGTCAGTAGCGGGAACGACAGGTTGCGATCGCACTGCTAGCGGTAGCAGCCCAAAACCTAATGTCAAAATTAGAGCAGAACGAAAATAGGTCATTGGAGGAAGCTATTAGTCATTAGTCATTAGTTCTCAGTCATTAGTCATTAGCCGGAAGGAAGAGGGAATTCAGAAAAGCTAATTCTCCATTACCAATTTTAATCTCTTCTCGTTTTGATTTTTTTTGAGCTGTAATGTTCCGCCAAAGTGCCAATAAACTTAAAAAGGTCGATCGAATACCGCCACGGCCGGGGGTCGATCGCACTCCAAAACCACCCGTTGCCAGAATGTCGGAAATTTAAGGCAAATTTTGTATTGATCTGTAACAAGTGTATTGACAAAATCCCCCCAGACTCCTATGATTGGAGCACGGATGGGGTGAGAAAGTAAAAACCCACACAATAACTGGCTCCTCTAATACAGTTAAAAACAAAATACTGATGCTTTTAGAGATCAACCATGCAAACTCCAGCTTTCCCATTTCTAACTGAACAAATAGTTGAGCAGATATTTTCGTCAGGCGAACTGACTCGCAATGACAGACAGCGAATTCAGTCAATGCTTTTAAATGAGTCGATCGGCGAAAATGAATTGAGCTTAATTGAAAGAGTCATGGAAGGCGTAGTCAAGGGAATACTTGACGTGATCAATTAGTTGATAACTGGCGTTAACTTATCTAAATGTAGGGTGCGCCGGGCCGCGCACCTTACCCTAATTTTAAATAAAAAAATCGAAAAGCGAAAAGCAAAAATTCTGTCACCGTTCTAAAAATCATCATCAGGGCCGTCATCCGGGCCCTCATCCGATCCCTCCTCCGAGCTCTGATCGCGACGCACAAATTCAGAAGGAGGCCTATCGTTACTCCAGGCCCACCACACGCCATCGCACTGGCAGCGGTAAAATTCTTGCCACTTGCGACGGTTGAACTCGGTATATACTGGCGATCGGCGATTAATCCAGACCTCAGTGGCATCCGTACAGCTAGCGCCGCACTTGGGGCAGCAAAACTCATTAGCGTGAACCGCCGTCGCAGTCCATTCAGGAGGATGTGGAGCAAAAGCTTCCATGTGTTAGAGTTTCTATCTAAACTGCTGGTAATTACGGCAAATCAAGGGTTGCTAAAGATCCGCAGACTTCGGAATGACCTAAGCAATGACATAAGTACGCTGTTGAGTGCGTAATTCATCTGCCCGTTATTTTTTTTAGTATTTGCCGTCAGATGAATAGTATAACTGATGTGGTGCAAACCGTCGATCGGCATTCTCAACTATTTCAAGGACTAGGCTCATGTCTATCTACAATCTTATCTCGTTTCTGGGCATTTTTGGCTTGTGTGCGATCGCCTGGATTTTTTCAGAAAACCGACAGTCCAAGTATATTCCCTGGCGCGTCATCATCTGGGGCATTGGACTGCAATTAGTCTTAGGATTTTTAGTATTCCTGTTCCCCCCAACTCGCATCGCCCTAGAGTGGTTTACTAGCTTACTGGATGGAGTATTCACCGCTGCTGATGCTGGAGCGAGATTTGTATTCGGGAGTAATGTTGTACCAATACCTGGTAAAGAGCCTGCAGTTAATTTAGGATATATTTTTGCCTTTCGAGCTTTACCGACAGTCATCTTTTTTTCAGGCCTCATGGCCTTGCTATACAACATCGGCGTGATTCAAATTATCACCGAACTTTTTGCCAAAATCTTTTATACGACAATGCGGTTGAGCGGCGCAGAAGCCCTCAGCGGCGCTGCTAATATCTTCGTAGGAATTGAAGCGGCAATTGTCGTCAAGCCTTATTTGCCGAAAATGACTCGTTCGGAACTTTGTGCAATCCTCTCTTGCTGTTTTGGGACGGCAGCTTCTTCAACTTTAGCAATTTACGTTAGTTTTCTCAAGCCAGTTTTTCCCAATATTTTAGGACACTTAGTTTCAGCTTCAATTATCGCCATTCCCGCTTGTTTTGTTCTCTCCAAAATCTTAGTACCCGAAACAGGCGTGCCGCTGACAATGGGCGGCATTCCCAAGGAAGAACGGAAGCCTAAAGGCCGCGAGTTTGTGGGCGAAGAAATTTCCGAAATGGACGGCGAAGCGATCCCACAAGAGACTGTTGGGGGAGAACCCATCGAACGAGTCAGCCCTCTCGATGCAGCGATAATTGGTGCATTGGACGGTGTAAAAATGGCAGTAGCTATTGCCGCTGTTTTGATTTTAATTTTAGGCTTAGTTTCCTTAATCAATCAATTCTTTGGTTGGCTGGCAATTTTGCCCGGCCCAATTGGTGACTTGTTCAAAGTTGTCACCTTAGCCAACATTATGGGATTTTTATTTTATCCCCTGACGCTATTAACAGGAGTCTCCATTGACGACTCTTGGCAAGCATCAGTAATCATCGGTCGCAGGCTGTTAGAAACAGCCATTCCGCCCTATCAAAGTTTAGCAGAAGCATCGGCAAAAGGACTGGTGAGCGACCGTACAGTTTTAATAGTCAGTTACGCCCTTTCCGGCTTCGCCCACTTAGCCTCCGTCGGCATATTTGTCGGCGGCACGATCGCCCTAATTCCATCCCGCCGCAAAGACATTTCCGAGCTCGGTTGGAAAGCATTATTTGTCGGCACCTTAGCGACAATGATGATCGCTTGCATCGCGGGCACCTTCGACACCGGAGACGCCAGCATTTTAGGCGCTAAAACAGCCCCTGCTGCCCCGCTAACAGCCCCTGATTCTCCCAAACCACTGCCATCCCCAGCCGCGAATTCAAAGCCATCAGTTGCCCCAGCAATTTCCAGTCCGAAGCCTTCGCCGAAGACTGAAAAAGCAACTCCGAAAGCTCAATAATGTCCCAAATCTGACTCTAAGAAAAGTCCTTAAATGAGCTACGGGACAAGGACACGGCAAGGCCGTGTCCCTACAGATTAGACTCAAATTGCAAGCATTCCCAAACAATCTAAAAATTATCTGCGTTTATCTGAGTTTATCTGCCTTGAATCTGCGGTTGACATATTAATCAAAATTTTCTGCAATAAATCTAATTACCAATAACCACTTCCCAAAAAATATGAATCCAGATCCAGAAATTCGCCGCCTGTTAGATGTGATGCCAGCCTCCGGCCGCATGACGTGTAAAATTATTAATAAGCCCCAACAATCAACGGTAATTGACTGCGATTTTCCTTTGCCTTGGAATCAATCTCGCCCGATTTATATTAATTTTGATTTGTGGCGGCTGCTATCTAAGCCGCAGCGGGATTTACTGCTATTGCGGAATGTAAGTTTTCTGTGCAATTTTAAGTGGTTTAAACCGGATATTTATCAAGGTGCGGCTTTGGCGGGAATTGTCGGGACTGTTGTAGAATTGTTGCAGGGAGATGCGATCGGCACTGCGATCGCGGGCGGTTTGACGGGACTGGCCATGACTCGAATTTGGCGCGACAACCGCAGTTCTCAAGTAGAGTTAGATGCTGACGAAGGGGCGATTAGAGTAGCGGGAAGGCGCGGTTACAACGAAGCCGAAGCGGCCGGACATTTGCTGGGGGCGATCGAGGCTGTGGCGCAAATTGAAGGGCGCAGTTTGGATTTTAATGAGTTGATTCGGTGTCAAAACTTAAAGGCGATATCGGGTATTTCGGCGGTGGGGGTGCCCGATAGCGTTAGGAAAGATTAAAAACTTACTCCCTTCCTACCGGAAGAATATAGAAATGTCGGCTTTACCCAATCATCGCTATAATAATTACTTCACCTCAGACTATTTGGATCGATTCCTAACTCCCGCAATTTTTGTGCTAATCTGTTCACCTGTTCTTCAGGAGTCAGATAACGTTTTCCATCTGCATCGTACCAATACAGCCACTCCCTCGTCACCCCAGAATAATTTCCCCTTTCACAACCAATTCCCAAACCAATTTCTGGCATCCAAACTGGATATCCCGACTGTAATTCATACTTCCCATTAACTAACTTATGTACTTCCAAACGGGGTTTGCGACGGCGGCCAGATGAATAGATAATGTAATAAAGCACGCCTAAAGCTTGATATTCCTCCAACTTTGTGCTGTATTCCTTGCGATACTTTTTGGAAACGACTTCCAGCACCAAAGTTGGCACAACATTTTCATCCCACAGCACGTAACTGGGACGCAATTCTTCATCGTAAAACCGTTCTACTCCTAAACTCAAGAAACCGTCGGGGACAATTGGAGCTTTTTCAGGGTGATAATAGATACCCATATCTATGCCAAAAAACCAGTCCATGCGTTCTGCCCAAAGTATGAGCAATATCGCTTTTAGCAACCCCGGTATTAGTTCTTGAAGTTCGTTATCCACAGGCGTTTCGTCCGAGTCTGGCAGTTCATCGGCTGAGGGCAAGTACCTCGGCAAGTTGTAATTTAACATTGCAGTTTTTCCCAAAACTTACATCAATTATAGCGTGGTTGTTTGTCGATTGACCCTATATAACGTTTTTTATTGCTCGCCATTGCATGATAACCGCCTAATTTTAATACCTAATTTAAGCGCCTAATTTGAGCGCTTAAATAAACAATTTACTACTACAAATAAATTATGTTAAAATTTGTAAATACTTTAGTTTCGTATTTATTTCTGGTTTAATATAGCGTCATTGCTCAACTAGATATAGTTTTCGATCGCGGCAGAGCGATCGAGAAAAAATCATCAATTAGGACGCATATTGATTGCAGTAGCTCGATGCTCGATCGCGCTCGCAATCGCGTGCAAGTCTGTCACATTCCTATGGGCAAACATACCCAATTTAGAATACAGCCATGAACGCCCCAGAAACTCCGAATGCCTGGATTATTTACCGACTCCTGCCCAACTTTCAGCGCTTACCCGTTGCGCAATTTCGCAGCCGCAGCGAAGCAGAATCTTCCCTGAAAGTCATCCGGCAAATGCTACCCCATACCGAATTAATACTTGCTTTCGAGGTTGGGCCAGAAAATCCAACTACCGAACTCAATCAGCCCTCTGCTAAAGAACCAAACTTGCAAACTTCAGTTAACCGAGAACTCTTGAAACTTTTCATTATCAGTTCTCGTCCTGTTGTTTCCCGCGTCATTCATTCTTTTCACCGCGATAATTTTGCCTGCGTTTCTGACTGGAGTCCGCTTGTCCCAACTCAAAATCCCGGTGAAGTGATGAGCGTCTTAATTAAACATTTTGCCGCTGACTCTTAGCGTTACATCGAACAGTCCCGATTGTATTGATAGCGGTAAGGTGCGCCCAGCGCACCCTACATCTACATCAGCGGGGTGATGCTTATTGGTAATAGCTTTATTTAGCAATGTCAGTTTATTGAGTCATAAATTTATCGATCGCTCTTTCTAGTCGATCGGACTGTCGTTGCGGGCGATCGCCAACTCAAGAACAATGATAAACTTGATATTCATACCCATCCACCGCAGGCAACTCGCGCGATTCAAGCTGACATTTTTGTGGTTCTAGATTGACAGGTGCGCGAAAATTAACCAGCCACAAATCAAGCGGACGTTCTAATTGACTGAGCGTTTTGTCAAGTGTATCTGCCGCTATTTGTGGTGCATCCCTTTTCTGATTAGCTAAAAGAAACAGCGGAGAATCAAAGGCTTTAACTTCTTCTTTCTTCCTAACATCCGTTACACCCGCTACAAAATCCGTTACCGAACTTCTTTCCCATTCCCACCCTATCCCCATCAACTCTCCTATTTCTACATGAGTCTTTTGAGTAGTGGCAATTAGGACGGGAACTTTCGATAATTCGCGGATAACCGGAATTAAAAGGTCGGGTTTGTAATATTTGCGGTAGCCGAGATTGGAATTTACTGTGACACCGCTAAAAAAACCCATTGCTAAAATTAGCAGAACTGCTTTTTTGCCAGCAATTTCCACAGCAGGTAAATTAAACCATTGACTTTTTGTTGTAGGTGTGTTAAAAATAACCGCCAAGGTTGCTCCTAAAAGCAATATTACTCCCGGAAAGTAGACGAAATTGTATCGAGCGCCGCGAGTTAGGTCAATCCCTAGAATATATGCAAAGCTGAAAAATAGGAAAATTGCTCCTAGCACAAATCCGCCGAAAATAACAGTACCTAAACGACTATCGCTTGTTTTTAATGAAGTTTTAAGAGCGCCTCGCAGTAGGGGAAGCACCAATATAAAAAATATTGTCATTGCGATCGCCGATGCAACTACTACTGCCAAATTTGGCGATTCCACCGGCAGCAAAGACATCACAGTGATCCATCCAGCTAAAGCTTGAAAAATCGGCCCGATCCAATCTATAAATGTGCGATCGCCGCTGACAATCCAATTAGTTAGTTCGTTGCCGTATTTATTTGACAAAAATACCGGCAGCCAAACTAAACCGCCAGCCAAAGTACCCATCGCTACTGCGAACAGTCGCCACAGAATTTGAAATTGCCAAATATTAGGCTGCTGGCTGTTTAAAATTGCCAACTTTCCATTAAACTGCTGCCAGATTACCGCAATTAATGCTATTGCTTCGGCACACAAAGTCAGTGCAAAAAAGTAGTGAACCGCAATTCCTAAACAATTAACAACTACCCAAAGCAGCACCGCCCAAATAGGCAATGGAGCGCGCTGCTGTAGCTTTTTGGCAGCTAATGTCAAGCAAAAAAGAGAGGCAACAACTAATAAGATTCCTAAAGTGTAATGGCGAGCTTCTTGAGCGAGATAAATGCCGTAGGGAGAAACTGCCATCATCGCGGCCGCACATTGACCGACTAAACGAGAACTAAAAGTAAATTTGCCCAAAAAGTAGATAGCAGGAACTGAAATCACGCCCAATAATGCAGGAAGAGCTCGCCCAATCCAAACTAAACTATCCTCGGTCGGCCCAAACAGTCGCATCCACCAGTGGGCGAGCATAAAATACACTGGTGGATGGTTGCTTTCTAGCAGCAAATGGTTTAGAACATCTGCAATGCCAGCATTGGGACGCAATTGTAGCGGTTGTAATAATGTAGAAAGGTCGATCGCGCGATCGAGTGGCACCCCTCGAAAACTGTTGCCCAAACTAAAAACTAGAGTCGAAAACTCGTCCGTCCACAGCGGTTTCGAGTCCAAATTGGCAAAGCGCAAAATAAAGGCGATCGCCGTCCACAGCAATAGCAACAACAGTTGTTTGTTCTTGATCATTAATTCAGTCATTCAAAGGCATAGGGAAGAAGAGCAATTAGTCATTAGTCATTAGCCATCAGTCATTTTATCAACGATCGATTACTAATTACTAATTACCGATTACCAATTACCTATCTACTTCCGTTACCCGCCAGCTCAACTTCATATTAATCCAGAAGTTCCACAGAGTCACAGCAGCGATCGCAATTAAATTAGCCAAATATTCATTCATCCCAAAAACATTAAACAGCAAATTAACCAGCAGCACATTCAAAATCAAACCCATCAAGCAAATCGTATTAAATTTCAACAGCCGTTTCAATCGCTGGCGCTTTCCTGGCTGCCGCTTAGAAATATCGCCAAAAGTCCACAAATCATTCCACAAAAAGTTACTGATAATTGCCAATTCAGCAGCAACGATCAGACTGCGAGTCAGTTCCCAATTGAGGATATCCCGCAGCACGTACAAAACCCCCATATTCACAAACACGCCGCTGAAACCCACGATGCCAAACCGCAGAAACTTGCCCATCGGCCAGCGGGCAAACCGCAACCGAAGCAAATGTCGCAAATACTCAATATACTGTTTCCAAGTAACTTTGCTCTCGCCTTCTTGCCGTTCCTGAAACACGTAACCAACTTCTCCAATCCAGCGGATGTCCCCCCTGCCGAGCACTTCAATCAATATTTTGTAACCAGCAGGATTCATGGTTTTGCCTGCTATGCAACTGCGACGCACCATAAAATACCCGCTCATAGGATCGGAAACTCGGCCCACGACTCCCGGCAGGATCACCAACCCCAGAGTTTGAGCGCCCCGCGATAAAAATCGCCTGACAACGCTCCAGTCGCTCACCCCGCCCTCGGCAACGTGACGGCTCGCAGCAGCTAAATCTGCTCCCCGCTGAATTTCTGCTAAAAGCTGCAACAGCGTCTCCGGGGGATGCTGCAAGTCGGCATCGATGACGCCCAAAACCTCGCCCCGAGCTGCCTGCCACCCGCGAATTACTGCTGTGGAAAGTCCCCGCTCCTCTTCCCGGCGCATTACCCGCAATTGCGGATATTCCGGTGTCAGGGACAGGGCAACTTCCCAGGTGCGATCGGGGCTGTCGTCATCAACTACAATTAATTCGTAGTTGCCGGGAATACTGCCATCGAGCAAGAGGCTCAATTTTTCCACAATACTCTTGACATTCTTGCACTCGTTGTAGGTGGGAATGACCAGGGAAAAATAAATTGGCGGTGTGCCTGCGTCTGTAAAATTTGAATTGAAAGTCTCTACAGCAGGAATTTCCAAAGGCCCAGACGGCACTGGCAATAACTGATTTACTTGGTTGACTCCGATCATTTCAGTGTCCAGAAAATAAAGGATGGTTTGGTAAGACTTGAGATTTTAGAAAATCGTTCCTCTATAGTTGATTCGTTAAAATATAAAAACGCCTTAATTCTAGGCAGCAATTCTGTAGCTTAGCTAACAAAAAAACTGTGGATGCAATTCTCGATCGAGCTTTACAAGGTTATAACATCTCTGCGGCAGAGGCCTTGATCCTTTTGCAGCAAAGAGACCCAGACGCGCGAGCTTCTATTCAAACAACCGCTGATTTGCTCCGCCGCCGACAATCAGGGGATACTGTCACCTATGTTATCAACCGCAATATTAACTTCACCAATATTTGCGAGCAGCATTGCAGTTTTTGTGCATTCCGCCGTGACGAGGGAGATGAGGGCGCTTTTTGGTTAGATGCAGCTCAAATTCAGGAAAAGGCAACTGATGCAGTGCAGCGGGGTGCCACGGAAATTTGTATGCAGGGCGGCTTAAATCTTCAAGCTAAGCTGAACGGCGCATCTTTGCCTTATTATGTGCAATTGGTGAAAACTATTAAGGATAAGTTTCCTCAGTTGCACTTGCACGCTTTTTCACCTCAAGAGATAGAATTTATTGCCCGAGAAGATAATCTCTGTTTCAGCTATGTAATTTCGGCTTTGCAGGATGCGGGAGTTGGTTCGATGCCGGGAACCGCAGCAGAAGTTCTCGACGATTCTGTGCGACGGGTAATTTGCCCGGAAAAACTAAATTCGGCAACTTGGCTGGAAATTGTGGGAACTGCTCACAGTCTGGGTTTGCCGACAACGAGTACGATGCTTTGCGGGCATATTGAGACTGCCGAACAGCAGGTTTTGCATTTAGAAAAAGTGCGATCGCTCCAACAAACTGCGATCGACCAAAACTATCCAGCACGCATTACAGAATTTATTTTACTACCATTTGTCGGACAGCAAGCACCGGCTCCTTTGCGGAGTCGAGTCGGCCGCGACCAACCAATTTTAGCAGATACATTGTTACTCACCGCTGTATCGAGAATCTTCTTGGGAAATTTGATTTCCAATCACCAACCGAGTTGGGTAAAATTAGGTTTAGATGGAGCTACAGAAGCGCTGAAATGGGGCTGCAACGACATCGGCGGTACATTGATGGAAGAGCACATTACTACAATGGCCGGTGCGGTTGGCGGCAGTTGTCAATCTGTCGAAGATTTGCAAAATGCGATTAGTTCTTTGGGGCGGGATTATCAGCAAAGAGATACAATTTATCGACCTTTAGGGGTTGACAATTTGGCAGTAAGTGTGTGATTTTTTGGAGGCGAAGTGCGAAGTGCGTAACGTCTCCTACGAGTTTAGCCGTTAGCGAAGCCCTCGGAGAGGATCGCACTTTCAAATTCTTCTAGCGCTTGCAAATTTCCAACCTGCCAAGCACGTTCTACTGTAGCAGGAATCAGTTGTGCGATCGCGATTTCTGGAAAATTCGGACTCATATCGGATTCTACATACTCTCCATCTTGCAGCAAATAAATGCGAAGTCTGCCGCTGTCATAAACCCACACTTCTGGAACTCCAATAATTTTATAGGCATCGATCTTAGTTTTAGAAGTTACATCCGTCTCAATTGCCAAATCGGGCGGCGGATCGTCCGGTAAAAGTCGGCGGCGGCCAATCATCCGCTGATAATTTAGAATATAAAAGCAAGCATCAGGTTCAACTCCTGCTGCACCTTCCCGTTTGAAAGTAGTAGAACCAAAGGGTTCATATCTTCTGCCCGCTGACTTGAGTAAAATTTTTACAATATCGGAAATTAAATCTTTCGGCCTTTCGTGTTCTGGTAAGGGAACCATGATTTCTAAGGTACTCTTGCTGTAGGCAATTCTAGTTCTTCGTTTTTCTCCTAATTCCTGCAAAATCGACTCAAATTCCAGCCAAGTTATATTGGGAATAGTTACGACACTACCGGGAGAAAGCGTTATTTGGCTAACGGGTTTTAGGACGGGGGTGATAACAATCATAAGCTGAATTGCGAGCTAGTTGTTAAGTTTGTGCCAAGGGCAGGCAGGATGCCTACCCCACAAGAGTTTTTGGATATATCTGTTGAGTTTAGCACGGGCAACGAGAAGAGATTAGCGATCGCACTTTTGACTCAATTCTAGAAAGATCGATCGCACATTTATGACTTCATTGCAGCCGGATTAATTTGACTAAAAGACTCATGATTTCTCCCCGATCGGGTGTAATAATGATGCGATTGTCGGGAATGGCGATCGGATGAGTCCAACGAACAGCTTCCTCGTAGCGCAATGCGTGCAGTTGGTGGATAGTTCGGCGTACCCCCAGCGGCGAACCGATGATGACGTGACGGACTGCTTCGCGATCGGCCTCAAAGGTTTGGTTGGTTAAAACATTCGGCGATGTTTGGTTCGATGATGAATCTTGCAACATAGCTTTGACAAATAATTTTGGATAGGTTTGATGCTTTGTAACGGTAAAACCGCGTACAATTTCTAATGAAAGAAAAGACCGCTATTCCCGTAAATCACAATTTGTTAAAACAATACTATCTGATGTTTCTGTATTTGCCTAGAGCAAATCAATTTAGGGTAAGCGTAAATCAATTTAGGGTAAGCGTAAATCAATTTAGGGTAAGCGTAAATCAATTTACGGTCAGGGTCAATTAGCTTATGGAAATGTTTAAAAAATCCGAGCGTTCACCACTAAAGAGACTCAGAGTTAAGCGGTTTATGACTCAAAAACAGCTAGCAAAAGCACTTGGAGTTACGGAAATGACGGTAAGCAACTGGGAATCCGGGCGATCGGTACCGAAGCTAACGCCAGTTCAGTTCAAGAAATTGTTAAAGATTTTGCAAATTACTGTCGATGAGTTGCCAGATCAATTTGGTTATCCCAGCGATGCTGATGGATAGAAAATGGAATATTATAATTGAGGCGTTTTATTCAAACAAACTCATACAATGTTTTGAAAAAAAAAGGAATATGAGACTTAACATCACTACTTTGCTCTGAATAAAATCTCCCAATTTCTAGCGAGAGTTGCTCTCTAAATACCCAATCTTCCCGGCTAAAGTCACCAAATGGCTTAATTTGATGCCAATAATCCTTAGCTTTTTTAATTGTCAGCAAAACTGCGATCGACTGGTTCTTATGCGTTTCATCTACAGCATTTTGAAACCGCTCTTTCCACGAAGCCTGAAATGCTTGAACTTCAGTACAATCCAATCCCGAACAGTAACTAATGCGATCGAAGGCTCTCTGTAGGTTGTTCTGTAAATCCAAGTCCCTACAAATTGCATCAGCCATATCCAGATAAATATTTGCGAGTCCCGCAGGATTTCCCTTATAAATCGGCTTGTTACAACAATTGTCAAATATTGGTTGAAGTTCAGGTGCCAGAAAATATGCTTCTTTATGAATCAAACCTGTAATCCAGATCCGGTGCTGTGTTGCATTTTGCTCTTTCACCTGCGATTTTTCGTAAAGATTGCGAAAAATTGCTTCTGTATCGGTAAAAATATAATTGTCGATCGTTTGCAGTTGCAAGTCTAAATCTATCATTGCAAAAAGTCGATCGGGATCTAAATATGAATTCTTCGTATCCTGTTCGTGTAATATTGAAAGAGTAGAGTAGGTGTCTAATACATCTTTGCGATCGCCGCAGTTGAAAAATTCCGGTAACTTCTGTCTCCACCATGTCGGAACGCAAGCCTTATAAAAGTTGGCATCAGGCATTTGCTCCATTGCTTTATAAGCTTGAGGTGACTCTCTACCCTGGGTTTTCCGAATATCACCTTCGCACAATACCACAATTTTGTTTTTAATTCTGCGAGATTGAAGAATTGCCTCACAATGTTTTTTTAGCTGTTGTGGACTAAGACTCATTTGTAATATTAGATTCTTGTTTGATAAGTTTTGGCTCAATTTCTTTAACGTGAGCTGGTGTCAAAGCTTCACACAATGCGTAGGAGTGAGTTGCCAGAATATATTGATTGCTGGGAGCCCACTCTTTAAGGTCTGATATAATTTGATATTGCCAATCTGGATGAAAAGCAATTTCAACTTCATCCATCAAAACGATAGCATCTTCTATGTTGCGAGACTTAAGCCATATATAAATGCTGAGTCTTTTGAGTTCGCCGTGACTTAAATCGTCTGGATATAGTTCTAGAGTTTCACCATTATTATATAATTTAAAGTTGATACCCGAAAAATCTTCATTTAAATTTATTCTTTTATTTCCCAACAGCAGATTTAATTCCTTAATTAGAGTTTGATAGTTGTTTCCATAGATACCTGTTTTAATCGCTTCTCTGAAGTCGAGATCGCGAGCAGTTCTAAATAATTCAATAAGTAGCTCTACAGCAAGGAAATCATAGGTAAATAAGCATTTTAATTTAGATTTTGCCGATTCCAGTATCCCATAGTAATTCCTATCTTCTTCATTTGAGGTTCCAAATAAGAGTTTTCTATAATCTTGCGAAAAAAATAGAAATATTTGCGTGGACGGGGCTGCCAAAAATATTTTATGTGACAACTCATTAAAAAAACATTCTGTTTCTTTGCTATCTATATTATTGAAATGACATAATAAAGCTTCATCTCGCTTATCATGAGAATTTCGGTCACTTGAATAGTTACATATATATGTCATATCTTCTGATTCTAAATATTTAATAATTTCCTCACTAATTACCTCAAGCTTTTTATGTTCTTTTCGAGATGTTACTATCTGTTCTTCATTTCTTTGCGGATTTAATGAAATTTGTTTGAGTAGGTAAGCCGTGACATTTTTGAATTTTTTTAAGGTCGAAAAACACAGATATTCTTCCTCTATAGTTTCCTTTTTACTATCTAAGTCTAATATTTTTTTTACATAATAATCTTTATAAGAAATGAATTGAAGTTTGACAACTTTTTCTCCATCCCAAATGTCAATTACGGCTAAGACTCGTTTGTCTTCCCCATCATAAATTTTAAATCCCTGAAGCAGATTTGCTAAAAACCGTTTTTTCTCATCATCAACTGAACAGTGTAACAATACAAAAATCAACTGTAATAGCGTACTTTTACCGCCACCATTTTGACTACCCAGCGGAAAAATGTTAGGAAAAAAATCTTTTTCAAAAGTGATGTCTATATTTTTTAAACCGCGAAAATCAGGAACTTGAACTCGTAGCAAGTGCATAAAAACTCCTGGTGTTAGCTTGCATTTTTTATTGAAACGCTGAGCCACAATCATTTTAGATTATAACTCACATCTTTTACTATTTTCATGAACAGGCAAGATGCCTGTTCCACAACACATCAAATTCTTGTGGGGTGGGCCGAAGAGCCCGCCCCAAAAAGACTTATCTCTCGCCCTTTTACACCTTAAACTTCTCCACAATCCGTCTCATCGCCTCTTCCACATTCTCCCGACTGTTAAAGGCCGAAATGCGGAAATAACCCTCGCCCGCCGCACCAAAACCAGAACCGGGTGTTCCCACTACATTGCAAGTTTCCAGCAACTTCTGAAAGAAATCCCAACTCGACAAACCGTGAGGCGTTTTCACCCACACATAAGGTGCATTTTCGCCACCAAAAACCTCGATTCCCGCCGCTGTCAATTTCTCGCGAATAATCGCAGCATTTTCCATGTAAAAATTGACTAATGCCTGAATTTGTGCCTTGCCTGCCTCAGAATAAACCGCCTCAGCACCGCGCTGCACGATGTAAGAAACTCCGTTAAATTTAGTAGATTGGCGGCGGTTCCACAACTTCCAAATTTCGACATCGGAACCGTCGGCTGCTTTTCCAGTCAAAGTCTTCGGTACAACTGTTAGCGCACAGCGAGTACCCGTAAAACCAGCATTTTTGGAAAAAGAACGAAATTCGATCGCACAATCCCGCGCACCCTCAATTTCGTAGATAGAATGCGGTAAACTCGGATCGGTAATATAGGCTTCGTAAGCCGCATCGAAGAAAATAATCGAACCGTTAGCTTTAGCATAATTTACCCAAGCTTGCAAGTGTTCCTTGGTTGCAGTTGCCCCCGTCGGGTTATTCGGGAAACACAAGTAAATTAAATCGACTTTTTTGTCGGTGGGAATTTCCGCAGTAAAATTGTTTTCTGCTGTAATTGGCAGGTAAACTAAGCCGCCGTATTCGCCATTTTCGTTCGCATCTCCCGTGTGTCCAGCCATCACGTTAGTGTCTACATACACTGGATAAACTGGATCGGTAACTGCGATCGTGTTATTGTTGCCAAAAATATCGAGAATATTGCCGCAATCGCACTTAGAACCATCAGAAATAAAGATTTCCGAAGCATCAACATCGCATCCCCGCGACTTAAAATCGTGCTCGGCAATTTTCTCCCGCAGCCACTCATAACCTTGTTCCGGGCCGTATCCTTTAAAGGTATCCCGCGAGCCCATGTCTTCCACCGCCTTCACCATCGCCTCCCGACAAGCAGCCGGTAGCGGTTCAGTTACGTCGCCAATCCCCAGCCGAATGATGGGCGCTTCCGGATTCGCCTCTGCATAGGCTTTCACCCTGCGCCCAATTTCGGGAAACAGGTAGCCGGCTTTGAGTTTGAGGTAGTTGTCGTTGATAGTTGCCATAGTTCGATCGCTAGAAATGTCGTAGAATAGCTTACTCCCAATTGTCTCTCTCAAGCAGCAGCAAGTTCGGCAACCAGCAATGTAGGGGATTTAACGGATGTAACGGATGGATGTTCAGCCAAGACAAAGATTTTCCCCACTCGAACACTCGAACACTCGCCCAATCCGCCATTACAGGCAATCTGCGTAGTTGCTCAACAGCCATTGACCAAAAAATCAAATCTGCTTGTATAATCAGAATAGTAGGCACTGCAGAAACAATTATGGACGAGATCGAGTACGCCAAACTCTATCAGGAACTGGCGGCAATTCTGAATGAGTTTAATTTGGGTTGGGTAGTTGAACAAGTAGCGGATACTGTAGAGATAGGCAAAGTAATAGAAGAGCGATCGCTCAAAAGAAAAACACCCCTGCTCAAGATAGAAGATTATACCGCAAAAGAACAACTTTTGCTATTAATTGATGCTGTCGAGCAAGCGACTGTGAACACTTCCGAAATGGAAGACGAAATTGCTTATTTCTTGAAAGTAGAATCAGAAACCTCTCCCCTCGGCACAAAAATTACGTTTGCGAATTCAGGTGCAGAAACAGCCAAAACAATCGAGTTTACCTCCAGCGTCACAGCCCCCCGTCACAAACAGGCGATCGCCCTCAAGCACTTGCTCGAAAAACTGCCATCCGGGCCCAGCAACTACGCCATAAATTCCGAAATTAAAAGCAAATTAAAAAGCTCGATCGATCCCGATTTTAACACAGCGGCAGAACAAGCCAGAATTTTTGACACATACCTCTTCACTATTCTGCTAAAAGCAGTTGCTAATGAAGGCGGTACTATTTATTACAACAACGTTTTAGACGACGAAACGCCCAAATATTTAACATTTAGAAAAACGGCGGGAAAAATCCACGGAACTGCACATCCATACACTCATGCTGTTGTGGAATTTCCCGACAAACCAGCCCTGGAAGTTCACCTAGGAGTAAAAGTCCAAGGTAGAGCCGGAGTTCTGCACAACTGCAACCTGTTAATTTTGTCCCAAAAAGAAGCAAATATCTGTCGCTTGCTCAACCGCGAACCCCGGCACTCGCAGGTAATTTTAGCAGTAAAATCTGAACACAGCACCTCGGAACTCAAACTAGAAATGGCTGGTGCTTTTATCGGACTAGCCTCAGATATTCGCTATGAAGGCGGCAGCTATTTCATTTCTAACAGTTACTCCCAACCCGTAGCAAAACTGCTAACTACTGCTCGCAAAAAATGGGAACTCAACATTTTTCCTAGAGCCACAAACGATGTCCACCGGCTGATGTACTCGTTTCAAACTATCTTTAAAGACTTTAAGGCAAGAAACTGATTCAGTTAATACCATTTCAAAAAAGTCTTGCCACATTTTTTGTGTTGGGTTTCCTTAGACGAACCTAACCTGCTGTGCGATTCAAGTAAGGACTGTTTTTCAGGTTGCGCCCGGAGGGGTAAATTCGAGTTTCCTAGATTTGCCCGGTTAAATGTATCTGCTAATGTATCTGTTACATGAGCCAAGAAAATAATCTATCATGTTGCGAGCACCAGAACCTTACGAATAATGTTTAAGAAAGATAAATCTTCCCTGCTGTTTACGATCGGAGCCGCCACACTTCTGATCGGTTTAGGCTTTGTCACCTACTACCTCGTCATTTCCCGTGGGCCCGCCAAAGATTTGCCGGCGGGGGCAACCGTTGTCCCGCAAGATACGATGATGGCCCTATCCCTCAGCACCGATGAATCGCAGTGGAATAGACTGCGAGAGTTTGGCACGCCGGAGTCAAAAGCTTCGTTTGAAAGGTTTTTAAGCGAAATGCGCGATCGCCTTCTCACAAGCAACGGCTACGCCTACCAGCAAGACATTCAACCCTGGGTGGGTAACACTGCAATGGTAGCCTTTCTCCGCAACAAAATAGCTATACCAGCCCCCTCGCCGGCACCCAACACGCCCCCATCTCCCCCAATTCAACAGTCAGTGGCAATTATCTTGCCAATTGCCAACCCGATCAAAGCCAAAGAATTATTAACAAAACCCAGGCCTCTCAGCCAAGGAAAAATAGTTGAGCGTAATTATAAAGGCGTCCAAGTCACAGAAACTCAAGGCGTACCCGATCGCAATTTCTCAGTCGCGGTACTCGGCACAAGCTATCTAGCAGTCACCACAGATTCTAGCGCTACAGACAGAATAATCGACACCTACAAAGGCGAACCTTCCCTCGCCAAAACCCCCGGCTATGCAGACGCCATAGACAAAATAAAAAGTCCGGGCGCCTTCGGTCAAATCTACGTCAATATGCCCGTTGCCGCCGCCTATGCCGCCGCCAACTCAGCCCGTGAAATTTCGCCAGAAAGCCTCGAAAAACTGCAACAAAATCAAGGATTTGCCACCACAGCGACGCTGGATGCAGAAGGAATTGAATTCAAATCAGTCTCTTGGCTGAAACCAGATTCTACCAGAAGGATAGCAGTAGAAAACAATGCTCTAAAAATGGCTAACCGCCTGCCAAGCAATACAATAATGATGGTATCCGGCGGCAACTTGCAGCGTTTGTGGCAAGACTACGTATTGGGAGCCGATGCGAACCCGATTGCCCCGATTAATCCCCAAGTTTTACGCACAGGTTTAAAATCCACTACCGGCCTGGATTTAGATAAAGACTTGATGAACTGGATGGCGGGAGAATTTTCTCTATCATTAATACCAGCCCCCGCCCAGAATCCCAGAGAAAAATTTGCTGCCGGATTTGTATTTATGGTGGAAACAAACAACCGGGGCGCCGCCGACAAATCCCTGAAACAGCTTGATGAAACGATGAAAATGAAAGGGTTTAGAGTGGAGGAAATTCAAGTCGGCGGCAAACCGGCGATTAAATGGACATCGCCGTTTGGAGGGATTACGGTAACTCGCGGTTGGATGAACGATGTAGCGTTTATGACAGTAGGAGCTCCAGTGGTTGATACAATCGTTCCGGCACCGAAAAGTCCGCTTTTAAGCAGCGAACTGTTCCAGAAAACTGTACGATCGCAACTTAAACCCCACAACGGCAATTTCTTCATCGACACCGAGAGTGCGTTTAACCCCAAAAACCTAGCTTTACCGGAGTTTCCTCCCAGCCAAAAAATGTGGATTGATGCCACGCGGTCGATCGGCGTTACAGCGGCCGTCATTGGCGATCGTACCACCCGTTATGACGTTTTTGTCGGTCTCAAAAAATCCACCCAATCCACTCCTTCTGCAACTCCTTCACAGCGGCCTGCTTCACCGCGCCCTGCTTCACCCAGTCCCTCGCCCACTGTCCAAACTTCACCCAATTAACTCTTAAATCCTTCCACAAATCCGCCTGCACACCCCCTTAAATACCAACAGGGCGACAGATTAAAACCGAAAGGCAGCCGCCAGAAAGAACAAGCAAGAAGCAAGGACAGGACTTACGGATAAATACTAAAGAAACCGGGTTTTTTTATCGTTTCTGCAGGCTGCAACTAATTATTTTCGTTAACAAACCCGGTTTCTATGCAGCCTTGCGTCTAGGACTACCAAAGAAACCGAGTTTTTTAAGCCTTGGACTGCAACTAAGTGTTTTCGTAAAAAAACAGGGTTTCTGCGTCCAGGAATGAAGAAGCAATCGACCGTTTCTGACGCACCCTACACTTTATATACGCGTTGCGTCCTGGACTTCTTATTTTTGTCATATTTTTAACAGTCGGCAATTGTAGAGCCGGCTTTTTTTGTTCTTTTTTATAAAAGGAAAAGAAAAAAATTTTCCTTGGATTTTTATCGGTCAGTTCTGGGCGCAGAAGCCGATTTTTTAAAGGGCCATACTTCCTTCAAACTCTCACTAATGTAAAAAAACGGTTTCTCGGGGTCGGAGTGCGTCTAGGAAAGCCAGCTTTTTTTATATGTCATCCGGAAGATACAGCTTCTAGGCATTGCGAGTTATATTTAGATTGTGGAGAAGATACGCTCGGGGAATTGCAAATGCAGAGGCAAATTTTACAGGGAAATTTTCCTCAGTGAGTCGGGAAAGTCAGTCGGGAACGCACTTGCAGTCCGAAACCCGGTAGCTTCATAAATATACAGCCTTTAACTCCAATTTTTCAGAGAAACTAGGTTTATTTACATAATTTCTGTGTATATATTTTACGATTAAAAACCTATGGAAACCGCCAAAAATATTATTCAAATAAAGGCTAAATTGCTGTCCAAAAAAAGAATAAGCAAACTGGCAGTTTATCTGCCAATTATCTTAATAAACCTTTACTTTTTGCAAGCAAAAGCGGAAGCTCAAACAATTGTTCCAGCGGCGGAGGCAACGGGTACTACCGTCACTCCTGCAGCCCAAAACGGAACTCCTGGGCAGCAAACTCGCTTCGATATTGAAGGCGGACAATTATCGAGCGATCGACAAAATCTCTTCCACAGCTTTACAGAATTCGGCTTGTCGGAAAATCAGATTGCCAACTTTATATCAAACCCCAACATTCGCAACATTTTAGCGGGAATAGGCGGCGGCAACCCCTCGATTATTAACGGCTTAATTCAAGTAACCGGCGGCAATTCTAACTTGTTTCTAATGAATCCATCCGGCATCATATTTGGCAACAGTGCCAGCTTAAACGTGCCGGCTTCTTTCACCGCAACCACCGCCACCGCTATTGGATTTGGTTCTAACTCGTTTAACGCTGTCGGTAGTAGCACTTACACATCTCTGACAGGCGCGCCCAATTCCTTTTCTTTTGGGGCCGATCGGGCAGGGGCAATTATCAGCACGGCAGACTTAGCAGTCAAGTCAGGACAGAACTTAACCTTGCTCGGCGGTACCGTTGTCAGCACAGGCAGCCTTTCTGCCCCAGACGGTCAAATTACCGTAGCATCAGTCTCCGGGACAAATTTAGTGCGCGTCAGCCAGCGAGGCAATTTGCTGAGTTTGGAAATCGAGCCGCCCTCAGCGACCAGCAGCACAGAAACATCCAGCACAGCTTCGACATTCTCGATCGCATCCTTGCCCGAACTGCTCACAGGCATCGGTGAAACAAACGCCACAGGCATCAGCGTCAATGCCAGCGGTGAAGTGGTACTCACGGCGTCTAACCGAGCCGTAGCGGCGGGGGACGTTGCACTAAAAGATGGAAACGCTCGGGCGATCGACATTCAAGCAGCCAACAGCATTGCAGTCAGCGGAAACCTGACAACTTCCCAAGGTGGCCCAATCGCCCTAGAAGCTAGTGGAGACATTAGCACTGCGGATCTCGACTCCCACTCCGACACCACCGCAGGCGGCAACATCACCGTCACCAGCCGTACAGGAAAAGTAGAAACAGGCAATATCAACGCAGGGTCGATCGACAAAACCAGCAACGCCGGAGACGTTAGTATTGCAGCACCCTCAAGCAGCATTCAAACAGGGTTCATAGACGCCAACTCCGAAGAAAAACAAGGAGGCGCAGTCACTCTCAACGCCCGCAACGATATCGAAGTAACCCATATCAACACCGAAGGCCGAACAGGCGGAGGAGAGATTGACATTACAGCCGGCGGTAATTTCCTAGCTACAGGCACTTTCACAAACGATAACAACTGCTTGTCGCAAGCTTGCAGCATTTCCGCATCCACGACTGGTAGCGCCAATGGTGGAGATATCACCATTCGCCACGGTGGCGAAGCCTCGAACACTCCTTTCGCCGTCGGGCCAGACTATAACAGACTCAACGGTACTGCTGGCAGCATTGCCACTGGGGGTCCAAAGAAGGAAAATGTGATTACACAGGGAAGTTATTTCAGCCCCGACCCTCAGATAGTACAGCCGACCCAAATTAACATTACGGCTTCTTCAGTATCGCCAGCACCGACACCAGCACCGACACCAGCACCGACACCAGCACCGACACCAGCACCGACACCAGCACCGACACCAGCACCGACACCCGCACCCGCACCAACACCCGCTCCCGCGCCAACACCAGCGCCAACACCCGCTCCCGCGCCAACACCCGCTCCCGCGCCAACACCAGCGCCAACACCCGCACCCGCGCCAACACCCGCACCCGCGCCAACACCAGCGCCAACACCCGCACCCGCGCCAACACCCGCTCCCGCTCCCGCACCCGCGCCAGCGCCAACACCCGCGCCAACACCCGCGCCAACACCAGCGCCAGCGCCCGCGCCCGCGCCAGCGCCAACACCAGCGCCAACACCCGCGCCAGCGCCCGCGCCAGCACCGGAACCAGCACCAGCGCCAGCACCAGCGCCAACTCCTGCACCAACACCCGCGCCAGCGCCCGCGCCAGCACCCGCACCAGCGCCCGCACCAGCACCAGCACCCGCCCCAGCGCCCGCACCCGCACCAGCACCAGCACCAGCGCCCGCACCCGCACCAGCACCAGCACCCGCCCCAGCGCCCGCACCCGCCCCAGCGCCCGCACCAGCACCAGCGCCAGCACCAGCGCCAGCACCAGCGCCCGCGCCAGTACCGGTCTCAAATTTGCCACCAGCACCGACAATTACTCAAAATCCAGCACCGGTCTCAAATTTGCCACCAGCACCAGCGCCCGCGCCAGCACCAGTCTCAAATGTGCCACCAGCACCGACAATTACTCAAAATCCCTCGCCGGTCTCAAATGTGCCACCAGCACCGACAATTACTCAAAATCCAGCACCAGTCTCAAATGTGCCACCAGCACCAACTGTTACTCAAAATCCAGCACCAATCTCAAATGTGCCACCAGCACCAACTGTTACTCAAAATCCAGCACCAGTCTCAAATGTGCCACCAGCACCGACCATTACTCAAAATCCAGTGGTTGCGCCTGTTGCTGCGCCGATAAATCTCGCACCGATACCGAAACCGGAGCTCGCAGCAAACCAGCCACCCAGCACAAATCGTTTATTTTCGCCCAGCCTGCAAGAGCAAAACCAGATATCTAATTCCTTGCAACAGCGCATTTCACCTCCCGCGTCTGGGAATCTTGACGCTTCCAATTTGCCAACTAACGTCGATGCCGTTATTTTTCCCGTGGAGGAGAGATTTACCAGGGAGTTTGCCGATTACCTAAATTTGCCATCAACAAATACGATCGCCACCCTAGAAGATGCCCAAAATACCCTTCGCAGTGTCCAACAAGCCACAGGCATCAAACCAGCTCTCATTTATATCAGCTTTGTACCCAGGGGTTCTACAGTCGATCGGCCTGACAGCAGTTCGTCCATCTTGCGCGTAGAACAGCAAATCCAAGCTTCTGACGAACTGGAAATGATAGTGATCGCGCCGGAAGGCGTACCCGTTCGCCAGCGCATCCCTGGAACCTCTCGCGCCCAGGTAATGGAAGCTGTTCGGAAATTTCGCGATGAACTGACTAATCCGGTAAAGCGCAACACTAAAAGTTATTTGCCCTTAGCTCAGCAACTCTACCAGTGGATGGTAGCGCCGCTCGAAGCAGAACTGCAAGCCAAAGGCATTGAGAATTTATCTTTTATCTCAGATATGGGGTTGCGATCGATACCGATGGGTGCCCTGCACGACGGCAAAGGCTTTCTGGTAGAGCGTTACAGTGTTGGATCGATGCCGAGTCTGAGTTTGACAGATACCAGCCCCGCCAATTTCAAAAATACCCAAGTTCTGGCAATGGGGGCGTCGCAATTTCCAGAGATGAGTCCTTTGCCTGCGGTGGAAATAGAAGTATCGACAATCACCCCGCAGCAGTGGCCGGGTAAGTCTTTCTTGAATGAAGCTTTCACCCTGGCCAATTTGAAATCGCAGCGCCAGCAGCAGCCTTTTGGGATGATTCACTTGGCTACCCACGCCGAATTTCGATCGGGAGACCCCAGCCACTCCTTTATTCAGTTGTGGGATACTAAATTGCGTTTGGATCAGTTGCGGCAAATGAATTGGCACAGCCCGCAAGTGGAAATGTTAGTTTTGAGTGCTTGCAAGACTGCTGTGGGCGATCGAGAGGCCGAGTTGGGCTTTGGCGGGTTAGCCGTGCAAGCCGGGGTTAAATCGGCTATGGCGACTCTTTGGTATGTCAGCGACGAGGGCAGTTTAGGATTGATGACGGAGTTTTACGGCCGGTTAAAAACTGCTCCGATTAAAGCAGAAGCACTGCGGCAAGCGCAATTAGCGATGTTGCGGGGAGAAGTGCGAATTGAAGGGGGGATGCTGCACACTTCTGTTGGCAATCTGCCGTTACCGCCGGAGTTGGCAAACACGACGAGTCAGAATTTCTCTCATCCTTATTATTGGTCTGCTTTTAGAATGATTGGCAATCCTTGGTAATAAGGTTTGTTTTAGTCGATCGACTGTTGGCTAATTGTGCGAGAGTTCGATCGGCGGCGTTGGGGAATATGGGTATAATCGATCGCAATTTAGAGCGCTCTTTCGGCGTTTTTGCGATCGTTTCAGACCTGGATTCAGCAACGCCCATCTTTTCTTGTGGAATGGCCATCTTGCCCGTCTTAGCTATTTTTTGCAAGAGGTCTAATTTAACATAAGTCTGTGGGTAAGCTGTGGAGCATTTAAATTGGAAATTCGGGACAGGCTAGAAGCACGTCCCACAAAAGTTTTATTGATTTTTAACACACAATTTAAATGTAGAACAGCTTGCGATCGCCCAAAACATCTTCCACCATCATCAATCAGCTTCTAAATCGCCGGAAGAATGCCCGATCGCACCCTGAACATCCTCTCAGCAACGGCGGATGCACCAAAAGAACCCTAAAACCCAGGAAATAGAGGGGGGGTACGTTTGATGTGTTGGTGCGCGTAAATGGCCCGATCGCCCCCTCAAGTGCAATTCCTAACCTCGTATCAATCTCCCTGCGGCAAATTCTCCAGCCAAACCTCTAAATCCTCGATCGACTGAAAATCTAACAATTCCTCTGCTAGAGTTTCAATTTGCTCGATCGACAAATCAGCAATTCTAGTCGTGATAGATTCCGGTAATGTTCCAACTCGCCGATTTAACAGACGGCGATTTAACTGACGTAAAATCAAGGCTCTTCCTTCTTGTTCGCGGCCTTGCACAATCCCTTGCACAATGCCTTGTTCAATACCTTGCTCAATGCCTTCTTCCTTAGCTTCCCGATAAAACCGAGTTTCCTCAAGCGTAATCCCTAACATCGCCTCTGCCTCCCTTCGGTTCAAATTTGTAAACTTGTAAACCAGTATCGTCGTCAGCATCTCTATTATGGCGCGACTCGCTGCCTCAGATTCCTCCCGCTGCGATCGCGCCAGCAACAATCGCGCCGCTTCCGGCGTACTCGCTTCGTCGATCGTCGTCAAAGCCATCAGCGCCACCCCCAGCGGCAACTGTTCAATATCCCCCAACTCATCCAAATATACCCGATGCACCTGATTGCAGTTCAAGAGCGCTCTATACGGATGCGTTTCTGATTGTTCAGTCGATCGACTCGGATAAATTACCACCGCTTCCCAATCTGTAAATCGCTGACGGTTGCGATAAAAATACAAAAACGACTCACCAAACAATCGCTCATAAAGCAATTCATCCCGCTGAAACTGCACCTCACAGAAATATACAACTCCCGGCTCAGCATCCGGTGGCAAAAACACCCCATCAATTTCAAACTTCGGTTCCTTCACAGCAACGGAGTCAAATCGATACTGTTCCGCATTCGATGGTGACTCTTCCAATAGCTCAAACAGCAGCGTCGGAGCTTCTTGAAATAACTTGTAAAATATTGAATCTCGACGCATTAACCCAACCTCTCCTCTAACCTATGCAACTCATCCAACCGTCAGTCGATTTTAGATTTTAGATTTTAGATTTTAGATTTTAGATTTGACTCGCCTTGATAAATCTGGGAGGTTGAGCTTTAGTCTAAAATTTGGGGAGTATCCACAACCATTGTCCGGGGCTTCCGTTTTTTTGCTGGTTGCAAAAACAGCAAATGGGTAATCAGCTCAATCAATTCTAAAGGATTCCAGATAGCCCCAGATCAAAAAACATCCTATATTTTCAGTCCTAGACGCACTCCCGACAAAGAAACCGGGTTTTTTTACTTAATCTTCGAGTACGAACAAAGGATTTTTCTAAAAAAACCCGGTTTCTGGCCCCCCGTGCGTCAGTCCTAATTGTGTTAATCGGCGATCGAATTTCGCCCATCAGCATTCCGTGTTTCCTTCCTTGGAACTCGTCCAACCTCAAGCCCTCAGCCAGAATCAACAAGCGTGACTTGACGGGGTGACACTCGTCTGGTGGGTCAATAGTAGCTTGTTTGATGCGTCCGCGCGATCGCCCACTCGCACCTCAACCACCGCCAACCACTCATAATTGCCACAAAAATTCAAAATCCCAAACCCAAAACTGCCCAACCCCAGTACGATCGATCTAGTTAGCAAAAATAAGTAAAAACACTACCGGAGTAATTTTTATGGATCTGGTTGTACTCCAGAACTGGCTGGACAACATCTCCTTTGCCGTTTTGTTCTCAACAATGCTCATTTACTGGGTTGGCGCAGCATTCCCCGGCATTCCCTACCTGGGGGCCCTAGGAACAGCAGGAATGGCCGTCGCCAACCTATCCATCGCCGCTTTACTCGGTTCTCGATGGATAGAAGCCGGCTACTTCCCCTTAAGCAATCTCTACGAATCCCTATTTTTCCTAGTTTGGGGAATCACCGCCATCCACCTAGTCGCGGAAAACATGAGTCGTTCCCGCTTAGTAGGAGTAGCCACATCCCCCGTAGCAATGGCAATATCCGCCTTTGCAGCCCTGACTCTGCCCGCAACCATGCAATCTGCAGAGCCCCTAGTACCCGCCCTCAAATCAAACTGGCTGATGATGCACGTTAGCGTCATGATGCTTAGTTACTCAACTTTAATGGTAGGAGCGCTACTGGCGATCGCCTTTTTAATCGTCACCCGCGGCCAAAAAATCGAACTCACCGGTAGTTCCTTCGGCACCAACAGCAACCGCAACGGCAACTACCGCCTCCAACGCCCTCAAAACCCCGAACCTCAAAATGCAGAAACCAGCGCCGACAGCGCCTTAGTTTTCAGCGAACCCTCTTTCAACTCCAACAATAACGGTTTAGGCACCACCGCAGTGCTCGAATTAGCCACCGTTCAAACCGCATCAACCGCCCCAACTCAAACCGCAGAACTTCTATCGCCCCAGCGCTTGAATCTAGCAGAAACTCTTGATAACATTAGCTATCGCATCATCGGTTTAGGATTCCCTTTACTGACAGTTGGCATTATTGCCGGTGCGGTTTGGGCTAACGAAGCTTGGGGATCATACTGGAGTTGGGACCCGAAAGAAACTTGGGCACTAATTACTTGGTTGGTATTTGCTGCCTACCTGCACGCCCGCATTACTCGCGGCTGGCAGGGAAGACGCCCAGCAATTTTAGCCGCCACAGGTTTTGTGGTAGTTTGGATTTGCTATCTAGGCGTTAATCTGTTAGGCAAAGGTTTACATTCCTACGGTTGGTTTTTCTAATTCCTGATCCACCAATGGGCCACAGAAGAACAGGATAAGTCAAAGAATCGGGATTAATATCATCTCCGCTTGTAGGGTGGGCAATTCCCACCTTACTCAACCAGCGAGATTCTAATAATTAACTCCATCTTCCTTCTTCCCTTTTTTATCCGATAATGTTCGCCGAAGACCCTTCTTCCTTCTTCTAACTTGGGTCTTCCTGACATCCGTGACATCCGTTGCATCCGTTACAAAATCTGTTGCCGAACTTCCTTCATTCATTAAAATAAGGACAATTAATATGGACGAATCGCCAATATTTCCCCAAGAAGACGATGTTGTTTCTGCCCCTACCAGTGCTTTGATGTATCAATGTACATTCAAAGTCAGCGAATTTATGGCAATTATGCAGGCGAAATTGGTAGACGAAAAATTATTTTCAGACGGTCTGGATTGCGAGCTATTAAGTGCTGGCAAAGACTGGACAAAAGGAAAACTTAGAATGCGTCTGGAGTTCATTCCGCTTGAATCTGAAATCAAAGAACAAAAAGCCCTTCCTGCCGCGGCCGAAAGATCGGACACCGTGCAAAACTACGCCGTAGATAGCTCAAATGAAACCGATATAGATGAGCCATTAAATCAATGTGGCCCAACAGAAATAAGTAATAATTTTCCTATTTCTAGGTATCCAGACCGCGACCCCCAAAGTATAGGAATGTGGAGCTAGAAAGGCAAAGACTCAGAGATTTGGAGAGGGGGATGCTTCCCCTTCTTTGCTCAAAATCCATCGGTTAAATCCCGTACACTGCTCGTTTTCTAACTTCCTGCTTTTTGCTTAATGAAAAACTGGTCTCATGGCTGAATCTTCCAATTGGACGCACCTGCACGCTCAAGTTCACAGGACGCTGCTGTACCGACAAATATTGCCATCGAATCAGCGCTTGCTAGTAGCAGTATCCGGCGGACAAGATTCTCTGTGTTTAATTAAATTACTGCTAGATTTGCAGCAAAAATGGGGGTGGAACCTAGCAATTGTTCACTGCGATCATCGTTGGCGTTCTGACTCGGAAGCCTCGGCAAATCATGTAGAACAATTAGCTAAAAGCTGGGGAATATCCTACTATTTGGAAACAGCCTCGGACATCCCCAAAACAGAAGCAGCGGCCAGACAGTGGCGATATCAAGCTTTAACCGAAATTGCGATCGCCCACCACTACCCCTACATTGTTACAGGCCACACAGCCAGCGATCGCGCCGAAACACTCCTCTACAACCTGATTCGCGGCAGTGGCGCCGACGGACTTTCTGCCCTCACCTGGACGCGACCCCTCGCCGATTTTGGATTGCCGATTTTAGATTTTAGATTGGGGAATTCCGGCGAAAATCCCAACTCCCAAATATCTGCCGATTTTAAATTGGAAAATCAGGATGAAAATTCCCAATCGAAAATCCAAAATCGAAAATATAAAATCTATTTAGTTCGTCCCTTGCTGGAAATAACTCGATCGCAAACAGGTCAATTTTGTCAAGAGCAAAAACTACCCATTTGGGAAGATTATACAAATCAAGACTTGCAATATAGTCGCAACCGGATTCGATCGGAATTATTGCCTTATTTGGAAACTCATTTCAACCCAAAAGCCCAACAAGCCCTAGCTCAAACAGCCGAACTCCTGCGCGCCGACGTAGAATATCTCGAACTTGCAGCCAGCGACTTGCTACAGCGAGCAATGTCTCCCATTGCAGACAGCCTGCTGGTGGATTTTCAACTTCCCGTCAAGTTAAATCGCCCGATTTTGCGGGAAGCACCCCTGGCTTTGCAGCGACGGGCAATGCGGCAACTACTGCAACAAATATTGCCCTCGGCGCCTAGTTTTGAAAGCGTAGAAAAACTAACCAGCTTAATCGTAGCGCCCAACCGATCGCAAACCGATCCATTTCCTGGAGGAGCGATCGGTCGAGTCGAACACCCTTCGATAATTTTAGATATTAAATTTTAAGCTGTGATCAAACCCGAAAGGACTTGTCGCAAATCGGAAACTACCCGATCTTGCTCCTCTCCTGTCTGCTGCACGCGATCGAGTTCCCCCGTCGCCGCTTCGAGCTTTTGGCGTAGCGCATTCAAATTGTCCTGCACCGGCTGCAACATTTCTTGATAAACATTCACTCTGCCCCAGAGTTGCGCCACTGCACCTTTCTGGTTGAACAAATTCTGCTCTAACTGCTTGAGTTCGTAGCGTTTAGCCTCACTTTCCCCATTTTGGCGGTTGACATTGGCCTCAATTTGGGATATAGCTTCCCGCACCTGCTGAATTTCGTTTTCCAGTCTTTGCAATTCTTGGCTTTGCTGCTGCCGCTGAGTATTGAGCTGTGCGACAATCGGTCCCAAATCAATATCTCCTTGCTCTTGTTTGGGAGCATTACCAGTACCCAGCCGCCGCCACAGGACCGCCTGATGCTGCTTTAAAACATCTTCCCGTTCCTGCAACCGGAGGCGCTGTCCCACCAGAGTTTCGTTTAACATCTGATAACTTTCGAGTTCATCTGCCATTTCATTTTCCAAAGCCATGCGATCGTACTCGGAAGCCGCTTGAATTTTCCCTTGCAGCTCCTCGATTGTCTCCCGCTGCAGAGTCAACTCCTCCTCTTGATCGTTAACAAACCGGAACACCTTTTCCAAATCGTGTTGCAGGTGTTGCACCAGTCCCTGTAACTCATCAACAGGCATCTTCTCCAAAGCTGACACATCTACTTTTTGCTCCGTACCGCCAGCACCCGAAGCAGATGCGAGCCTGGAAACTTGCTGGTAAAGATCCTCAACAGCCCGCACCTGCAAAGACATTGACTGAGCCTGGTCCTGCTTCGCGCTGAGGGTACTTTGCTGCCCTTTAAGCTCCGCCCGAGCCCCGGCCAAAGCATCTTGAGATTGGTACCACTCTTGCCAGCGGTTTTGGAGGCTCTGATTTTGTCGATCGACCTCTTCTTGTTGCTGTTGAGCTATGCTTTGTTTTTGCTCCAACTGCTGCCAGTGCTGATCCAGAATTGCCTGTTGAGCGCCCACGGCACTAAAAGACTGATTGAGTTGTTCCCGCACCCCTTGGGCAGAAGCAATTGCCCCTCCCAGCTTCTGCATCAACTCCTGAATCCTCTGGGTCTGCTGCTCGTCAACTACTGCCCCCTGCGGAACCTCAGATTGCTGCTGGGCCACCCGTTGCTGCTCGCCCCGCAACTGTTCCCAAGCGGTCTCAATTTCCACACGACTGCGATCGACTTCTTCTCGCAGTCGGTTAGCTTCATCTCGAGTATTTTCAATTTCTGAGCGCTGAGCTTCCAGTCGCTCCAACTCCTCTTCCATTTGAGCCAACTGCTCTTCGCGGGCTTGCATTTCCATTTCCCGGCGATTGAGTTCCTGACTCGAAAACGTCAGAGAAGCCTTCCACTGTTCAATTTCCTCTTCCTTATCTTTAAACTTGTCCTGCAATCGCGAGAAATTTTGCAGAATGCTCACCAACTGGCGGGCCGCCTCCTGAATCCGCTGCACTTGCTTGCTAGCGCTCAACTCAACCAGCACCAGCGTGCCGTCGTTAAACTTATTAGCTTCCTCAACTGGGATCGCGTCATCGCCTGGTACGGCGCTCCAGTTATGTTCGCCCCGCTGACAAGCTAGCAGTTTCAGTTCAGCCTTACCGCCACCGAGACCAAAGCCGCTTCTCTGTTTTTGTACTTCCGCTAGATACAGCACACTAATAGTCCTCTGCTTCGTAAAACCTATCCCAACTTACTTTAAGTTACTTAAAGGCCTAAAAGATAAGTGGTGTTTACTTCCTACGCTGTTGGGTAGACGGCTAATCCCAAGATAAGTAGGCTATCCCCCTTAAGCCAAAGGTTCTTGACTAAACATAGCACTGCGTGCGATCTTTAGTCAACTTACCTAAAGTAAACAAGTATAGGCAAGTAAGGATAACTTTTTGCCACTTAAGTCTTACTTTTTGGTATCGTTTGCCCAATCGGGGGATAGCATTTTTTTCTAACTTTTCTTCAGCACTCACGCATAGCACGTTCTCACGGGAGAACTTCCAGAAAGTACGGCCGCCGCCAGTTGTCTGGAGGAATGAGAGAGAAGTAACAATCCCGCTTGATTCAATACTAGCTCTCACTGCGGAGACTGCCATAGCCCAAACCTGAAAAAGGTCAGTCCTTGAACCTCCCCACGTCTAAAGCCGGGGGATTCTTGCCCACCTTCTAGACGACAATGGGACGTTCAAATATCGCTCTACTCACTCAAAGAACTTTACTTCTCCCGGAGCGCAGACTTGCTGAGTCCTTCATATTTTTAAGGTTGAACGTGACCTATGCTGCAATTATTTGCCCTTTAACTAATCCGAATTAATCGGATTAGTGCGTTGCCGGGGTTGCTCGCCGTCTAGGATATTTCAATGGGTTGAAAGTTATTCTTACTCTGGCGAATCGCTCTCTGCCAATTATACCACTCTGGTTTTAGCAACACAATCGTTTCACGAGACTTAAAAGTCACGAGACTTAAAAGTCCCTACCGACCGATCCCCAGGTCTAACTCCCCATGTCGTTAGCCTAGGGCTTGCCTCTGGCGTTTCGATCCAAAACTTTGTATTGATTTTACAACTCTTTCGTTATGGGTCGATCGCGATCGAAGCCGTTGCAGCCCCCAAGCTGGGGCCTTGCTCCGGCGGACTAGGGATTTGAACCGCGCTGCCTTAGAATAAGGTAATGACGCGAGCCTACGACGCTCGCCGCGGGCGAGCAAAAAGGTCGATCGGCACTGAGGGTTTTCCTGACAATTGCCAACAAAGGTTCATTTTGACAGCACCTAATTTTAGGGCTGTGGCAAACCCAAAAAAACCTCGATCGCAACTCATCCAACCCAACAGACTAGCCTCAAGTTCCCATTGGGGCTTGATTGGCACTTGCTGCTGGAGCAGCGGTAAAACCAGAGAATCCTCGGTATTTTGAAGTTGCCCTACGCCAAGATGTGTTGGATAAACTGACGGCATACTCAGCCAAAAACTTCAAAACTTTGGCTATCGAAGACTTGAACCAGTCGGGAATGCCAGCGTTGCACACTCGAAGAACCCGTGCCATCGTGCGATATGGATTCTACGAGTTTAGGCAATAGTGGGAATACTAAGGTGAAACTCTACACTTAGAGAATGCCGCGAGTTTCGCGGTTTCAGCTTGTGGACTGGTAGCGCGGCCGAGGAGCAGCAGCAAGTATCGCCCTTTCGTCAATTCCCAATTGTGAGATTGGCATCAGCGCGTAAATTATTGACGGAAACTAAAGTCAATCTTTTCGCCAGCACACAGTCTTTCCGAGCTCAGACGCCAACGGTTTTAAGGAGGACACTTTAGCTGCATGCAGGGAAATTTGAGTGAAATAGACATCCGCAGCATCCTGCAATTGATTGAGTTAGGTCAGCGAACCGGAGAACTGTTCGTAGAGGCCTACACCTCCACCGGCAGCAGCACGGGTACTCAACCTACCTCGCGCTCCCTTGCAGGACAATCCTGGTATGTCTTCTGCTTCAACGGTCAGATTATTTACGCTACCCAGAGTGCGGGCAGTTTGTTTCGCTTGCGCGACTACCTGCGCCGCTACAAAGCAGATACCGCCCTCGACAAAATCCAAGTTCCCTATATGGCATCTACCAATGCCCCAGAATACGGCTACCTATGGGCCCTGCTAGAAAACCACATCCTCACCCCAGCTCAAGGCCGCAACATCATCCAGAGCATGATCCACGAAACCCTATTTGACTTGCTGAGTCTCCACCAGGGTTCCTTCACTTTTGAAATGGGCCCAGCTTTGGCTCCTCAACTGACCAGCTTAGAAATTAGCTCGCTGCTGGCCAAGATTGTCAAACAGGTGCAGCAGTGGAAGCAGTTTCACCCTCACATTCAGTCGCCCAACCAATGCCCGGTGATTTCAGACCCCTCCGAGCTGCGAGTCGCGCTTCCTGTCAATACCTTTAATACTCTCAGACGCTGGGCCGACGGGCACACTTCGATCCGCCAAATGGCGCGCTACCTCAACCGAGACGTACTCACTGTCGCTAAGGCGATTTACCCCTTTGTGCAGCAGGGATTAGTGCAAGTATTTTACGAACCCTCTGTTGCCCCGGCCAACAATAAAAAAGAATGGTCGTCCCCAGAAACCAAAGTTCCGAGAGTTGTCTGTATTGACGACGACAATACTATTCGCAAAACAGTTGAGTCAATTTTAAATGAACACGGTTACGAAGCTACTACGATCGGCAATCCCCTCCAAGCATTGAGTTTGGTGTTTCAACTCAAACCAGATTTAATTCTGTGTGACATCGCCATGCCGGAACTCGACGGGTACGAAATTTGCGCTATGCTGCGTAGTTCTAGCGCTTTCCGGCAGACGCCGATCGTGATGCTGACGGGTATCGACGGATTTATCGATCGCGTTAAAGCCCGCATGGCTGGAGCTACAGACTTTTACACCAAACCTTTTGGTGAAAGCGAATTATTGATGCTGGTAGAAAAATATGTGGGTCCGGGCTACCCTCGGCTCAATCTCTCGGAAAAATTATTAGACCGCTCGCTAGAAGACCAATTAGAAGAAAAATAAATTTCGCACCCATGCCCAGACGGGAGCTTTTTTGTACCTGCGGTTAGATAGAGTCTCGGCCCCCACAAAGAGAAAGCTGGGGGTACTATTGGCGATCGCACCATAAACTAGAATGTATTAATCCGCGCGCTGGCATAAGGGCGTCGGTAAAACTCTGTTCAATTTCTAGGCCCAAGTGGGTCTAACACGCTCAAAGTGCAAATATAATATACTTGTTCTCCACTTGCAGCCGCTCCGAAAAACTGATGCACAGAGCTACTTATTGCTAGGTATTTCTGTACAAAGTCAGAGAGTGCAATTGTCAGTCTTAAGTGACTCCGTTTATGATTGTCGCGACACCAGCCATGTCAACAACTCCTCGCTAATCCGAGTATCGGTTTAGCATTTATCGCAGAAATTACCCAGAGTTTTACCAATTGAGACGGCGGTGGGAGTACAAAGTGAAGCTTTAGGGGTTTCAAATTAATTGTTCGTAGTCGATTTGAGCTAATGTGCCAGCAAAGGTCGCGCGAATTTAGTGATGTCAGTCAATTATTGACGGAGAAATTTTATTGCCAAGGATCTCAGGCAGTCGCGCCATTCACCCCTTGGCTGTGTCAAGCTTGGCTGTGTCAAGTTTCGACCATCGAAGTTCGATCGGGTTATTCTTGGCGGGAAACCTCAACAATTTGCTAGAAATGCAGGTGTCAGAATTATGATTAGCGGTAGCCCAGACTTTATATTACCAGGACTAGGCGTAGATCCGGCTCCGGAATTCCAAGAACTAGAAACTCCCGAAGGCGAGCTGCACCTGCGGTTCTACGTTCCTTCGGGGAACGAGTTCGCACTGCCAGCGACAGGGATTAGAGAGGTACTATCCCCTTCCCCAGACCGCATGACACCGATCCCCAACGTTTCCTCTTTGCTTTTAGGTACGCTAAATATGAGAGGACGAGTAATTTGGGTGGCAGACCTCGGCCAATTTCTGGGAGATCAAACACCTCTGAACACAGATAGACCCGAAATCCCGATCGTGGCTGTGGAAGACCAAGACACGATTTTGGGGCTGGCAGTCGATCGAATTGTGGGGATGGACTGGCTCGACGTAGAGCAACTGCACTCTCAGAACAATGCACCAGACGGCATGATTCCATTTCTGAGGGGAGAATGGATGTTAGGTGCACAAGCTCAGAAAGTGCTCCGACTGCTAGATCAAGTGAAAATTCTGCGCTCGGCGCGGTGGGCAGCGTGAAATCGATTTTAGATTTGCGATTTGCGATTTTCGATTGGGGTCTAACCATCAACAGTCACACAACTTGAGGCGCGCATCTAAACATTCAATTCAAGATAAAAATCTAAAATCTAAAATCTCAAATCTAAAATCCAAAGAGGGCGGCAAATGGCAACAAGTACCAACTTTCAGCAGGACTACCAACGGGCAGAAGCGGCCTACATGGATGGCAATTATTCCGAAGCCGCAGCCCTAGTTTATCAATTAGTAGAAGATTTTCCCGAAGACCCCAGCGCTCGCCTGCTGTGCGGACACATTTACTGCTACGGACTGCAACAGTATGAGGTGGCGCGGGAACAGTACACGGTTGTGCTAGGCCTGAGTGACGACCCGAGTTTGGTGGAACACGCTCACAACGGAATTACCTACACAGACCAATTTTTATCTGGAGAACTGCAAACGGAAAATTTCGAGGCTTTGTCTGCTGAAACTGAATTAGAATTCTACCCAGACTTATCTCTTGATGAAGGGTTAGAAGACCCGGATTTGGGACTTTTCCAAGGAAATTCACAATCCCTTTCCTATACAAGTCAATCCCCAGACGACATGGAAAACGAGGACTTGGCCGACTTGGGCATGAGTGGCTTGGAGTGGGAAGCAGAAGATGACGATCGCGCAGGCTCAGTCCCAGATTTAGCCTCACATTCTAACCCGTTTGGTGGCGACAGCGGCGGAATGGCAGCTTATGCTGAGACCTCCGACTCGCTAGACGACATAGACGAGTTTGCCGACTCGGGCTTTGGAGACCCTTTTGCCTTAGATGATGGAGGGTTTGATGCTGCTGAGGTGTCTAGCAGCAAAGCGTCTGGGAAAAGCCCACCTTACTCAGGAGATTCATTTTCCGAAGCTCCGACTCAGATGCTCAACGGTCAAAGTTTTGCCTCTTCAGAAACCGGGAATTCCTTCGACTCAAACCAACTAGACTCCCCCATCGATCCCTCGGACAATTTTGGCGAACCTTTTGCTGGGCTCGATTTGCCGGACGAATTCGACGATAACTCCGACTACGACTACCAATCCCCGCCCCAGAGCGGCCAAAATTACGGTCATAACGCACCTCTGGCAGAAGAGGAAGACCCGTTTGCCGAGGCGATGCCCTCGTCGGGTTTTGGGTCTTCTCGACCTCAAAACAAACAGCCGAATAACGGGTCGGACTACTCGTCAAACTATTCGCTGGCGGAAGACGAAACGCTGTTGATGGGAGGTGCTGTCCCCAACTCTCAAAGTCAAAGGTCGAGCCGGGGACAGTTTAATTCAGTCGATCCAGCATCCGCCAACAGCAACGGTTACAGCGACTCGGAACCCCCGGCATTTAGCTCTAGAGACAACTTCGAGTTAGATGCTTTTGAAGACGACGCTTTTAGCGATTCTTTCTCTTTCGACGAAAACGAACAAGCGACAGCTTTCGGCGCGTCCGACAAGAACAACAGTGGCTGGTCGTCAAAAGCAGGGAACGGTCAAGAACACAGCGACTTTTTAGACGAATTTGACGAGTTTGACGATTTGGGCAATTTGCCGGACTTTGATATCTCAGAAGATGCCACGAGTTCGATCCTGACTAGAGGTAACACCAATTTCGGCAACTCGACCAGCGGAATGATGGGGACGACCGGCAGCAGCCTGGACTTTGACAACAGCGATGGCTCAGCAATTCGGGATGACGAAATATTTAGCATAAGCGGCCCGGCTGATGCGTCTGTGCCGACTTTTTCTCCCACCGAAACAGAAGCGCTCGATACTTCGGTAACGGTAGAACAGGGGGGACTAGCTTTCTTGGAAAATGCCCCTTTGTTTACAAAACAGTTGTACACGGCAATCGGGGCGGGACTGGTTTCTCTGGTAGCTGTGGCTTTCGTCACGAACATTGCCTCCTATCAAGCTCTGCGGCAAGACAAACCGGAGGCGATCGTTTACCTGCGCCAAACAGGCTGGGTAATGACCGCAGCCGCAGGCTTTACCAGCTTTTTAACTTCTTGGGGCATCGGCCAGTTGATCGCCAAGCAGGTACGCAAGTCCTCGGATAATTTGCAAGCTCAGTTCGATGCCGTATCTCAAGGAACTTTGGATGCTCGCGCTACGGTTTACTCGGAAGATGAATTTGGCAAAATGGCTGCTAAATTCAACCACATGGCGAAGGTCATCCAAACCACGATTAGCGATACCAGGCGCAAGTCTGACGAGCAGGAACAGGCAAAAGAAGACTTGCAGCGCCAAGTGATTCGCTTGCTAGACGACGTGGAAGGAGCGGCCCGGGGCGACTTGACGGTGACTGCGGAAGTGACAGCAGACGTTTTGGGTGCTGTGGCTGACTCGTTTAACTTGACAATTCAAAATCTGCGCGAAATCGTCCATCAGGTAAAGCAGGCGGCTCGGGAGGTCAGCAAAGGCGCTACAGATAGTGCTAAGTTTGCGGGCGATTTGTCTTCCGACGCGCTGCGGCAAGCTGAGGAACTGGCGGCAACGCTCAATTCGGTGCAAGTCCTCACCGATGCGATTCAGCGGGTCGCAGAGAGCGCTAGAGAGGCGGAAGAAGTGGCCCGGGGCGCGGCGGCAACCGCTCTGAAAGGGGGCGAGGCTGTGGAGCGGACGGTGGCCGGGATTTTAGAAATCCGAGAAACTGTAGCAGAAACCACTAGAAAAGTCAAGCGGTTGGCGGAAGCTTCTCAAGAAATTTCTAAGATTGTGGCTTTAATTGCTACGATCGCCTCCCGGACGAACTTGTTGGCCCTCAACGCCAGTATTGAGGCGGCGAGAGCTGGGGAAGCGGGCAGGGGTTTTGCGATCGTGGCAGACGAGGTGCGACAATTGGCAGACCGATCGGCTAAGTCTTTGAAAGAAATCGAACAGATCGTGATGCAAATTCAAAGCGAAACCGGCGCGGTAATGACGGCGATGGAAGAAGGGACGCAGCAGGTTATTGAGGGGACAAAATTGGCAGAACAGGCGAAGCGATCGCTTGAAGATATCATTCAAGTAACTAATCGAATTGACGTGTTAGTGCGATCGATTACTGCCGACACTGTAGAGCAAAACGAAACAGCTCGCGCGGTCGCAAGTGTGATGCAGGCCGTGGAATTAACTGCTCAGGAAACGTCCCAAGAAGCGCAGCGAGTTTCGGGTGCTTTGCAAAATTTGGTGGGCGTTGCTCGCGACCTTTTGACATCGGTAGAAAGATTCCGAGTAGAAACAGCAGAAAGACAATAATCAATTGTCTAATGCTTTTTTTGCGGGCTGATTTACAAGCACGTTAGTGTGGCAACAATGATAGACAAAAAGCAGCCTCGCAGTCTTGAAACCGCTGCGGGGCTGCTAATCCAACACCTAAAGGAAGTAGGAGTTGCACAGATGGACAACATAGTAGAAGTAATTCCTGGCATCTTTGGTGAAATACAGCTGACGGGCTGTATTATCTGTACCCTATCAAAAAACAGCAGGGGCTATGCCAACAAAAGACTTAAAATTAACGGTGAATGGAAAACGCTGAATGTTCACCGTTTAGTATTAGAAAATATCTTAGGTCGTTCGATTAGATCGGAATACTTTGCTTGCCACACTTGCGATGTTCGCAACTGCATTAATCCTAACCATTTATGGGAAGGTTCTCGACTGGAAAATTCTCAAGACAGGTTTAAAAAAGGACTGATTAAAGATGTAGGAAGTACATCGGCTCCTCAACCTCAAAAAAAAGTGCGAGGTCGAGAAATAATTCCCGGCATTCGCGCTGAAATACAGCCGAATGGCTGCATGATTTGCACATTGGCTAAGCGAAGTGATGGTTACTCTGTTAAAACTATCAGAATTAACGGAAAAAATCAAAGTTTCTATCCCCACAGACTTGTACTGGAACACAAACTGGGACGGTCTGTTAAACCCGGTTATTTTGCGTGTCACAGTTGCGACGATCGCGGTTGTATCAATCCCGACCATTTGTGGGAAGGAACCCCCGCCGATAACTCCCGCGATGCTATAGAGAAAAACCGCTTTCCTTTCGTTCCAGGCAAGATATGTCCTAACCGCAAACTAAAACCCGAACAAGTGCGGGAGATTCGCTATCTTTTAAGTGAGGGCATATCGAAAGCAAAAATAGCCAGGACATTTGCGATATCTCGCAGTCAGATTATTCTCTTGGCAAGGGACGATATCTACAAAGAGCTTCTCTAGAACTACTAACATAGACCCAATACAATAACGCTTAAAATCAGGAATAAAACTATGCTACCGGAGCAACAACAGAGGATAATGGGCTACTTTATTGAGGAGGCAAAAGACCACCTCAATACGATCGAACAAGGCTTGCTGAATCTGCAAACCACGATCGAAGACCCAGAACTGGTCAACGAAGTATTTAGGGCCGCTCACTCTGTCAAAGGAGGAGCAGCAATGCTGGGGCTGACCAGCATTCAGCAAACAGCTCACCGACTAGAAGATAGTTTTAAAGTATTAAAAGAGTGCAGCGTTAAAGTAGACCAACAGCTAGAGTCCCTGTTTCTGCGAATTTTTGACACATTGCAAGGGCTGTTAGAGCAACTGTCAGGGCCATTTGGACTGACAGAAGAATTGGGAGAACAGATGGTTCGAGAATTAGAACCAGTATTTGAAGAGCTTAACGGGCACTTGGGGGGACTCGTTGGACACGGAGAACACCATGCAGACGAGAGCTACGCGATGTCAGTACCCGAACCAGTTATGGCGGGGATGGGAGTCGGGGCGTTTGCCTCATCAAGGAGTATTCCGGATTCGCGGTCAGTTTACGCACCTGATGCCAGAGCAACAGAAGACAGCGCGCTGCAGCTAGTATTTGACTCAGACGTGCCGGCGAGGATGCGGGAACTCCTGCAAGAGTTCAAACAGCCCGAGGGGCCAGAAAGCAGGCGACAACTCAAGAATATTTGTCGGAATTTGCTCAGGGCAGGGGAAGAATTTGAACTGCCCTGCTGGATAGAATTGATCAAAACTGTATCAAAGGCGATCGCCAACCCAGAAAATAGCTACCGTACCTTAGCCCCAACGGTAATCAAAGACATCAAACAAGCGCAAGAACTGGTAATTTCGGGTCTAGAATCCTCGATCGCGCCAAGCGCAAAACTTCTGGCGCTGCAGCCGGCTGTTTTGGTTCCAGAAACGGATTTTGAAGATTTGCTGGCCTTCGCTCAACCGAGTAAATCCGGGACAAATGTGGTTTCAGTTGAGGATGAGGCATGGGATCTGGTGGGATCGGGCGAAGCCGCGGATGGATTGAACAAGTTGCTGCCGACTATTTCTGGGCTGAGTATAGACGAGCTGTTCGACCAACTCGACAGTGGCGACAGCAATGAAGACAGTGGCATTCGATCCGTCCAGTTCGACGAGGATTCCGCCTTCGCAGACTCGGATATGGAGACGGGTGCTTTTAGAGGCTCAACCCGCACCGGCCCGGAAGTGGGCGCGGCAGAACTCAACACTTTAGCTGACTTGTTTGACGGCGAGTCCCCGGAACTCGACGGCGCTTGGGAAGAAGAAGAAGACCTCGACTACGCACAGTCTTCTGGGATATCGGCGGCGGGAATGCTGGGGTCAGACGATGATGACAATTCCGGCGATTTTACTGATTTGTTGTTTGACGAATACGATGCGGAAACTTCCGAAACGAACACGAAGCCTCCGATTGATGACCTGACGAGTTTGTTTGGGGAGGATTTGCTGTTTGGAGAAGAGGCAGAGGGCTCGGCAGTAGCTGCAGGTCAGAAAAATGGGGGTTCGAGCCAGCGGTTAACTCGCAAACAACTTAAAACGGGTAACGGTAAGGGGGGTTTGGAGCGGCGAGAGGACACGGTGGCCCCAGGCAGGGGACAAGCGGACGAAGATGCTCTCGGTACGCTTTTGGACGAAGTGGCTGCCCAAACTTCTGCTGGTGGTACGGAAAATGCTGATTTCGATAACTTGTTCGGCGATTTAGGCTTATCTGAGGCAACGGGTGTGCCAACAGTCTCTTCTGAGTATTCCCTGAAATCGGAGGGTTTCGACGCAGGATCGAAGGAGCCTGCAGCAGGGGGGGGCAATAATGATTCAGCGGATGCCGAAGCGTCTGCTCTCCCTGAAATGGATGATTTCGACTTGTTCTCTGAGGTTGGCGAGGACTCGGATTTGAGCGAGCTGTTGGGGATTACTTCTAATTTCCTTTCTTCAGAAGACGAAGGTGGGGAGAACGGGGGCGATCGAGATCGAGCTGCGGGCATCCCACAAAATGAGGAAATGGGCAACGTTCTTAACATGACATCAAATTCTGATTTAGATATCTCTGCGGATGAAAACTGGCTAGAAGATGCTTTCGGCCTGGAAGACGAGTCTGTGCAATCGCTCAACCTGGAGCTGGACGATACGGATTTAGATGCGCTGTTTGGGGATATGACCTCGGGTTCGATTTCTGAGGACGAACAGACTGTGCGGGATCGGCAAGGAGCGGCTACTTCCCGAGAAGCGGCGGATTTGGCTGAGCTGTTCGGTTCTGTACCTACCGGTACTGAGTATGACGGAGAAGCTTCGGGGCAAGCCCGCGGGGGTTGGCCCAATGATGGGGATTCAGAATTGCTGAGTGCGGATGTGGGAGTTGATGAGGGCGACTTGGGGAGTTTGTTCGAGAACAATGGTGCGGCTGTTTCCGACCGAGGCTTGATAAATTCGGCAGAGGTTGAACTTGGGGCTTTGTCCGACGATCGTCCTGAGTCGGAAATTTCAAGTGTCGAGTCTGATGAGGGCGCAGTTTTCGACTTTTTGGAGGATATGTTTGCCGAAGGCATGGTGCAGCAGCCAGATGCTGTAGCGGCGCCAGATGAGGGCGCGGCTCATGATGAGGAAGAATTGTCTGCCCAGCCTCCCGAAGGTTTGTTCGACGAGGTGGGTGCGGATTTATTCGATCGAGCCGAAACAGATGGCGCCGGGGAGTCGGAGGGCGAAGATGATTTGTTTGATGCCCTGGAAACGGATTTTTTAAGTGCGGATTTAGAGCCGCTGCCTGCAGAATCTCTCGATGGTATGTTTGAGAGCGATGCTGACTTGCTCTCGGCCATGGAAACCGGGGCTACTCTCAACAACGAAGAGTTGGAGGGTTTTGACGATTTGTTGGATTCGATCGATGCTGAGGTTCTGGTGACTTCGGAACTGACGACGGGCTTTTGGGACGCTGAGGACGAGCCGGCCCAGGCCGATTCCTCAGACTTGGAAGAGGGGTCGCTGGCAGACTTTTTTGCCGAGGGCGAATCGGGCGATGAGGATGCCGAAGGTAATTTTGACGATTTAGAAGCACTGTTAATTGCAGGGGGTGCTGGAGCTGTCATAGCAGCTTCTGGGAGTACAAATCAGAGTCCGGTAAATACAGAAGTTTTTTCGGATCTCGAAGAACTCCTCAGCGAGAGCGCAACTATGCCGGAAATTCCTGCACCGGCGACAACTGCCAGTAAAGCTCCGCGCGCTGCTGCCGATGAGAGCGACGACGAATTTGGCGATTTGGAAAAACTGCTCGAAGATCCCAAGGACAGCGGCCGCCAAGGGGAAGGCAATATGGGGCCGTCGGCGATCAACAGACCCAGGCGGAATGCCCGCGCGGGCGGGTTCGGCGACCAGACAATGCGGGTGCCGATCAAGCAACTGGATAACCTCAGCAATTTGATGGGGGAACTGGTGGTAAACCGCAACAGTTTGGAGCAAGACCAAGAACGGATGCGGCAGTTTTTGGACAATTTGCTGCACCAAGTAACGCTGCTGAGCGATGTGAGCCAGCGGACTCAGGATTTCTACGAGCGGAGTCTTTTGGAGATTGCTTTGCTGGCAAACCGTCAGGGACACCGATCGGCCTGGCGCTCTGAGGATTCGGCCCACACCCGGGACAGTGCCTGGAGACCGGAGGAAATGGACAGGTTTACTCCTTTCCACAGTTTGGCTCAGGAGATTATCGAGCTGATCGTGCGGGTGCGGGAGTCGGCGGCGGACATTGAGTTTTTGGTGGATGAGGCGGATCAGGTGACTCGCCAACTGCGGCAAGTCACGACTCAACTGCAAGAAGGTTTGACTCGCGCCCGGATGAAGCCGTTTGCGGAGACGACGGACAGGCTGTTCCGGGCGGTGCGGGAAATTGCGATTAAGTGCGGGAAGCAGGCTCAGTTGCAGGTTGAGGGTAAGGAAATTTTGATCGACAAGATGATTGTGGATCAGCTATATGACCCGATGACTCATTTGGTGAACAATGCGATTACTCACGGGATCGAACCGCCGGAGGTGCGTCTGGCGGCTGGGAAGCCTGCTGTCGGCAGGATTACCATTCGCGCTTTCCACCAAGGCAACCAAACGGTGGTTTCGGTTTCGGACGACGGGGCGGGAATTGACCCGCAAAGGGTGAAGGCGAAGGCGATTAAGCAGGGTATGCTGACGGCGGCTCAGGCTCAGAGGATGTCTCGCTCGGAAGTTTACGATTTGCTGTTTATGCCCGGTTTCAGCACTCAGGAACAGGCGACGGAGTATGCCGGCCGGGGGGTCGGTATGAATGTGGTGCAGACTTCCTTGCAGGAGATTCGGGGTACTGTGTCGATCGATTCAACCATCGGCAAGGGGACTGTGTTTACCATCCGTTTACCTCTGGTGTTGAGCATTTCTAAGGCTCTGACTTGCATTAGCGATCGAGCTCGCATTGCTTTCCCGATGGATGGGGTCGAGGATATGATCGATGTGCCTCGCGATCAGGTGACGACGGGGGCGGACGGTTTGCCTTGCATTGAGTGGCGGGGTCAAAGCTTGCCGTTCCGGCCGCTGCGCGATTTGCTGGCTTACAACCGCCATTTGGGCCGGGGCAGTGTTTACGGGTTTAATACTGACGATGACATGATTTCGGTGATCGTGCTGCGGTCTGCTGGCAATTTCTTAGCGGTGCAGGTGGATCAGGTTTCGACGGAACAGGAAATTGTGATCAAGCCGTTGGAGGGGCCGGTGCCGAAGCCGATCGGGATTGCGGGTGCTACGGTGCTCGGAGACGGTCGGATCGTGGCAATTGCGGACGTTCTGGAACTGATCGATTTGGCTACCGGAAGGCTGCGTAAGGACACTGGCGGTACGCTTTGGGATGAGAGCGAGAAGGCTACTAAGGAGGCGGAAATCGAGAAGACTGAGCCGACTGTGCTGATTGTGGATGACTCGATTACGGTGCGATCGCTATTGTCGATTACTTTCGAGAAGTCTGGCTATCGTGTGGAAGAAGCTCGCGACGGTAAGGAAGCTTGGGAAAAGATGAAATCGGGTCTGCCTTGCGATATCGTTTTCTGCGATATTGAGATGCCGAGAATGGACGGTTTGGAACTACTTTCTCGGATGCAGAAGGATGCGGTTTTGTGTGAATTGCCGATCGCGATGCTAACTTCTCGCGGTGCTGACAGACACCGCCAAATGGCTTACAGTTTGGGCGCGAAAGGCTATTTCACTAAGCCTTATTTGGAGGAGCAATTGCTCGATGCTGCTTCTCGGATGTTGAAAGGTGAGGTTGTTGGTGCTCCGGTTGGTGTGTAATGTGTAAATCTGCTTTTATCTGCGGTTGAAAAATGCGAATTTGTTAACCGCAGATGAAATTGGATTGATTAAACCGCAGAGGACACAGAGAACGCAGAGAAAGAGAACAGAGAAAGCGATGATTCCGAGGAAGGACGAATTTGATATAATTTATCGGCGTTTATCTGTGTTTATCTGCGGTTGAAAAAGGGAGTTGATTGACCGCAGATGAAAATGGATTGATGCGGATTTAGATCGCGCTTTCGGTTTTGGTGGTAGGCTGGGAATGTGGGGTGTAGCGGAAGGGCGATCGGTTATTTATGAAAGCTGAAGAACTTTTAGAAAGATACGCTAAAGGCGAACGTGCATTTAAGAGTGCACAGTTAAGTGAAGAAAGCCTTAAAGGTGCTGATTTGAGTGGCATAAACTTAGACAATGCAAATCTTTCAGGTGCAGATTTGAGTGAAGCAATTCTCACAGGTGCATACCTTCAAAGTACAAACCTCACTAAAGCATCGCTGAGAGGTGCTAATTTAAGTGGCGCAATTGCTGGCTCAGCGAATCTCAACTGGGCTGATTTAAGAGGTTCTGATTTGAGTCGATCGAATTTTAGTAATGCGATATTGAGTAATGCCAACCTAGAGAAGGCTAATTTAACAGGAGCAAACCTAACTAGCGCTAAATTGATTTATACCAGACTAGACAATGCAAACTTGAGTGGGGCAAATTTGAGTAGCACAGATATGAGTGTAGCTTCTTTACATCGGGCAAGCCTAAATAGAGCCAATCTGAGCAAGGCTAACATGGATGAAGCATACTTGGTTGAAGCAGACTTGACTCTGGCAAATCTGACAGAGGCAACACTCCAAAATGCAAAGTTTCAAGGCTCTAAACTCCAGAAAGCCAATCTGTATAAAGTTAATTTGTCAGGCCTAAATTTGGCTGACGTAGATATTAAAGAAGCGTGCCTTCAAAGTGCAAAGCTAAACAAAGCCTGTCTTCAAGGCACTAACCTAGAAAAAGTAAATTTGAGATGGGCAAATTTGAGCAGGGCAAATCTAAATGAAGCAAATTTGAGAAGATCTGACTTGACAGGAGCAATAACCTATGGCTGGAATATTAAAAATGCTGACTTCACTGGTGCTATAATGCCCGATGGAGAAATCTACCAGCCTGAAACCTCTGACGGAGAAATCTACCAGCCAGAAACTTCGGAAAAATTATCCCAAAAAGTGACATCTATGACGCGCAAAATTATTCGTACTGACAAAGCACCGGCACCCGTGGGCCCTTACAATCAAGCCATTGCCGCTACGGGCACTATGCTGTTTGTAGCTGGCCAAATTGCGATCGACATTAGACTAAACGATATTGTCTACACCGACGACGTGGCAAAACAAACCGAACAAGTTATGGCAAATCTCGAAGCCATTCTCACAGAAGCGGGCGCTACTTGGTTGGATGTGGTAAAAACTACGGTTTTCCTCAAAGATATGAATGATTTTGCCGCTGTGAATGCGGTTTATGCGAAATATTTTGATGCGGAAACTGCACCGGCGCGCGCTTGTGTGGAGGTTTCGCGTTTGCCGAAAGATGTGTTAGTTGAAATTGACTGTATTGCGGTTATTTGATTTGAGCTTCTTTGAGAAACCAGGCTTTTTCAATAAGTCTGGTTTCTGGATAGTTTGTTTTTTTTAATATTTATGAGTGATTTAACCGCAGAGGGCGCAGAGGGCGCAGAGGAAGAGGGGGGAGAGATCAATAATTCCAAGGTTTACTTATAGCAACCGCCGAGGGGAAAGTGCGCGACTTTATTAACTTCTACAGCCGATCGCACTTTTGTCGATCTGTCGCTGTCGCGCACCTACTCCCAAATCAATCTGAAACAATCAGATTTAATCTCAATTAGCAATTAGCAATTACTAATCACCAGTTAGCAATTAGCAATTAGCAATTACTCTATAAGTAATTACCAATTACCAACCGTAAACTATTTATTCAACGCTTCGCGGGCGGCTACCGCTTCGTCGGGATGAATATTCAAGCGGGTCAAATTAATCCGACCTTTGTTGTCAATTTCTCGCACTTTGACAATCACTTCATCGTTGACAGCTAACTCGTCTTCCACTTTTCCGACGCGGTAGTCGGCTAGCTGGGAAATGTGAATCATTCCTTCTTTTCCTGGCAAAATTTCCACAAAAGCGCCGATCGGAATAATTCGAGTTACGCGGCCGACATACACATCTCCTGCATTCAACTTGCGCGTCATGCCTTGGACAATGTTGTAAGCCCGCTGAGCTTTTTCGCTGTCGTTGCCAGCAATTGTCACGGTTCCGTCGTCTTCGATGTCTATTTTGACACCGGTTTCTTCGGTGATGGCTTTGATCGTTTTGCCACCGGGTCCAATTACCAAACCGATAAATTCCGGATCGATTTTCAGGGTTAGCAAACGCGGTGCAAACGGCGACATTTCCTTGCGGGGAGTGTCGATCGTTGACAGCATTCTTTCTAAAATGTGCAGTCTGGCCGGTTTGGCTTGGCGGATGGCGGTGGCTATCACATCTAAGGGCAAACCTTTGATTTTCATGTCCATCTGCAAAGCGGTAATGCCGGTGTCGGTACCGGCTACTTTGAAGTCCATGTCGCCTAAAAAGTCTTCAATTGCCTGAATGTCAGTCAAAATTCGGACTTCATCGCCTTCTTTAATTAAGCCCATTGCCGCGCCGCTGACGGGTTGGGAAAGGGGAACGCCTGCATCCATTAATGCTAGCGTTGAGGCGCAAACTGAACCCATTGATGTCGAACCGTCGGAAGAAAGGATTTCTGAAACTACGCGAATCACGTAGGGGAAATCTTCTTTGGATGGCAAAACGGGCAGCAAAGCGCGTTCTGCGAGGGCTCCGTGACCGATTTCTCGGCGTCCGGGCGATCGCATCGGCTTGGTTTCTCCTACCGAAAACGGCGGGAAATTGTAGTGATGCAAGTAGCGTTTGTCTTGCTGCGGGTGCAAGTCGTCTCCTAAGTCTTGGGCGTCGCCTGGGGTTCCCAGGGTAGCTGCGGACAACACTTGGGTTAACCCGCGATTAAACAGCGCACAGCCGTGTACTCGCGACGGCAGCACGCCTACGCGACAAGAAACGGGTCGCACCTCGTCTAGCTTGCGACCGTCTACGCGGATGCCATCTTCGAGGATCTGCTTCCGCATCATTTTTTTGGTAACGTCTTTGAAAACGTTGCCGATCGCCTTGCTGTTGGCGGTGGCCGCTACTTTTACCGGGTCCTCTTCCGGGAGTTCGGCGATCGCAGCTTCGACTGCATTTGCCTTAACTTCGTCCAATGCTGCATTCCGTATTGTTTTGTCTTTTTCAAATCTTGACAAAATGATGCGGATGGGTTCTTGGGCGCGATCGCGAATGAAGGTTTCCAGGGCCGAATCTTGCGATGGCCGTTCCTCTACCACCAAATCGATCCCCAATTCGGCCATAATTTCGCGCTGGGCTTGAATCAAGTCACAGGCTGCTTCATAGCCGAAGTCGATCGCCTCGATGATATCCTGTTCCGGCAACTGGTTGGCGCCGGCTTCTACCATGATTACTCCGTCAGGAGAACCAGCTACCACGAGATCCAACTCGCCTTCTTTGATTTCGCTGTAGGTGGGGTTGATGATGAAATCGTCTCCTACCAAACCGACTCGCACTGCCGCCATCGGCCCGTAAAACGGCATTTTCGCTAGGAGTATCGCCACCGAAGCCCCCGTCACCGCCAAAACGTCCGGTGGCACTTGTTCGTCCATCGAAACCGTTGTGGCTACAACTTGGATGTCATCTCGCAGCCAGCTTGGAAATAGCGGGCGCAGCGGTCGATCGATCAAACGGCCAGTCAAAGTCACTTTTTCTGGGGGACGCCCTTCCCTTCGCAAAAATCCACCGGGAATTTTACCGCCAGCGTAGAGTCTCTCTTCGTAATCCACCAACAAGGGCAGGAAATCAATTCCTTCTCTCCCCTGCGATCGAGTCGCTGTCACCAAAACCGCCGTGTCACCCGACTGAATCAAAACTGCACCGCCTGCTTGAGGCGCTAGTAAACCAATCTTCAGTCTAATATCCCGTCCATCGAAGGATATTGACTTGTCTATCTCTACCATGTAGCACTGCTTCCTTATCTACCACATTCTTTCTCTGTCGGGATCGTAACATTACCACAGGATGTTTGAGAGTCCGACGCTAAAAGACAGGGATAATCGCCCCGCGATCGACTGTCTGCGTCTGGCTTCTAAGCATTTATACTCTCGAATTATTTTTTGCTGTCTGGGGTCGATGCTTCGGTCGATCGCCCGCTAAACGCCTTCCATAGATGGTACGATGAATTTTCGTTTGGGAATTGGGACGTTGAAGGAAGAAGGAAGAGGGATTTAGTTATCTAAGACACGGAATAAGCCGTAAGGTGCTTATGGTACACCCTACATATACAGGTTTTACCTAATTCATGTCTGGCTCAAAATATCCTCGGTTTGTTTTAAATAAAGTTTTCATAAATTCCATATAAATGTAGTAGTCAACATCCCACTTAAATAAAAATATCAGGATTTTAAAAATGGCAATTTTACACGGCAGTTGGCTCCTAGACAATGAAAAAAGTAGGTTATTTATTTGGGGAGAAACTTGGCGAAAAATTGGGGGAATTGACATCATAGAATCGGGGAGCAATCTACCGCATCCCTTAGCAATGACAGAATCGGAATTTAAGACTTTCCTAAATTTCTTGCAGCAGTCTGGAAAGCTCAACTGGCAATTACCGGAAACCGCAGAAACTCCACCGGAAAAGAGCAAAAAAACTAGGCGATCGCCCAAAACTCAAAGCGCCGTAGAAATTTCCGCACCCAACTCCTCAATTCAAAGGGAAATTCGGGCGATCGCACTTCCCACCCAAATCTCAGAATCGAACACAAATCTGATGCCGCAGCACTCAGCAGCAGCACTTGATGAACCCGCTAAAACCGAGGAAATTTACCTTTATCCCTGGCAAGTCGAGGGTTTTTGTCTCAGCCCTCAAGCAGCTTTTGTTTTCTTGCAATCACTACCGCTTAACAGCACGGAACCAGACTCTTTTGTCGGCTCAGATTTGCGTTTTTGGTCTCATATTGCTAGGTGGAGTTTGGATTTGTTGGCAAGATGCAAATTTTTGCCGGGATTGGAGAAACAGTCCGACGGTTCTGCTATTGCTAAATGGCAACCTCTGTTAGACAGTTCTACAGACATACTCCGCCTCGCCACTTTTGTCAAACAAATGCCGACGGCTTGCCGAACATATCAATCGAAGGAAGAGGGAAGTTCGGCAACGGATTCTGTAACGGATGTAACGGATGTCAGGAAGAAGGAAGAAGGAAGTTCGGCAACGGATTCTGTAACGGATGTAACGGATGTAACGGATAGAAGGAAGAAGGAAGAAGGAAGTTCGGCAACGGATTCTGTAACGGATGTAACGGATGTCAGGAAGAAGGAAGAAGGAAGAGGGGAAAAGGAAGAAGAATCCAGTCAATTGCCTTTAGCGGTGGATTTGCCGATGGGGGCGGAGGAATTGGTGTTAGGCTTTTTGAGTAGTATTGTAGATAGTCAAGTGCGATCCTCTTCGAGGGCTGCGCTAACGGCTGGTAGCTCTACTTTAGACATCAAAGCAGTTTCTCCGGTGCGCGACTGGCTGCAAGCTTTGCAGCAGGAATCTGGGATAGTTCAAGTAGAAACAACAGCATTGGAAAACTTGGCAACCAAGCTGAGTGCTTGGACTGCACCGCTGCAAAACCAATTATCTCAACAAAGTCAATTTCGCACTTGCTTTCAACTCATACCGCCGTCTCCTGGTAAAGCAAACTGGAATTTAAATTATTGCTTGCAAGCAGCAGATGACGCCGAATTTTTGGTAGACGCGACAACTGTTTGGAACAACTCTGTTGAGCGTTTGGCTTATGCGGGGCGGACAATAGAATTGCCTCAAGAAACTTTGCTCAGCGGCTTGGGTTTAGCCTCGAAACTTTATCCGTTAATTGAACCGAGTTTGCAAGCACAGCGGCCTCAATCTTGCCAATTAAATCCGCTGCAAGCTTACGAGTTTATTAAGTCTGTAGCTTGGCGGTTTGCTGATAGCGGGTTGGGGGTAGTTTTGCCGCCGAGTTTGACAAAGACGGATGGTTGGGCGAGTCGTTTGGGTTTGAGCATTCAAGCGGAAACTCCGAAAGTTACTCCCGCGAAAGGTGGGTTGGGATTGCAAAGTCTGCTAAATTTTAAGTGGGAATTGACGATCGGCGGACAGCGCATTTCTAAGGCAGAATTTGATAGATTGACCGCGTTGAATTCGCCTTTGGTGGAAATTAACGGCGAGTGGGTGGAGTTGCGCGCGCCGGATGTGAAAGCGGCTCAAACTTTTTTTGCCAGCCGCAAAGAGCAAATGACTCTTTCTTTGGAGGATGCTTTGCGTTTGGCGTCTGGCGATTCTCAGATGATCGAAAAATTGCCTGTGGTGAATTTTGAGGCTACGGGTCAGCTTCAGGAATTGTTGAATACTTTGAGCGATAATCAAGCGGTAAGTGCGATCGCAACTCCGGCTAGTTTCCGAGGACAATTGCGGCCTTATCAAGCCCTAGGAGCAGGCTGGTTAGCATTCTTAGAACGCTGGGGTTTGGGTGCTTGTCTCGCGGACGATATGGGATTAGGAAAGTGCATTGTACCACATTCTTTGCTTTTTGTCAATGGATTTTTACAAAAAGCTGAAAAAATCTGGGAAACTTATGCCGGAAAAACAGAATTCGACGGTGAGGGCTTTTGGTCTGAACCTAACGAGCAATTACTGGTAAATTCCATAAATCAGGAAACAGGCAAAATTGTACAGGCGGCTATTCGACGGCTTTACCGCCAGCAAGTGCAAGAAAAGTTGCGAACAATCAAACTACAAGACGGTAGCAGCATCACAATTACCCGCCGCCACAAATTGTTAGGACGCGATGGCTGGACAAATGACCTCAAGGTTGGAGATTATGTTTGCGTTCCTGCTAAATTGTATTGGGAAGGAAAACCGGAAGATCCCGATTTGGTCAAGTTTCTGGCTTGGCAGATAGCTGAGGGATATGAGCAGCGCGATCAAGCAATGCTCACAATAACGCAGAAAGATGTGGCAGTTCTTGAAGAATTGCGTTTCACACTTCACCAATTAAGCAAAAAGTATGGGATAGAAATAAATAATCCTGCTGTTCGTACTCCCGGTAAGGAAAGAGCAGCATATTTAGCTGTGTGTAGTCGATCGTACCAAAGCTTTCTTGAGGCTAAAGGCTACGAGTGGGGAAAGCTGTCAGCCGAGAAAAGCTTCCCACAATTTATCATGCAAGCCAATCTTGACAGCATACGGATTTTCCTCAAAAACTACTTTGATGCTGAAGGTTCTGTCATTCCTAAAATGCGGACTATCGAAATTAGCACCGCTTCGCCTTTAATCATCCAACAACTTTCTACACTGCTGCGGCGCTTTGGAATTTGGCTGCGAATCGCCACTAAGCAGAAACGCGCCACCAATGGCAGCGGTATTTTTCGCACCTATTATATCGGCACTTTCGGCGGTAACTCAGCGCGCATATTTTTGCAGGAAATTGGCTTCGGTGATTCCGAAAAACAGCGTAAATTAGAGCAGATTTGCGAAGTTAGTGCCAATACAAATGTCGAAGGAATTCCGGTTTCGGATCTTGTTGCCGATGCAGTGGAGATGACCAAACTGCCGCTACGGCATTTCGGAATGCACAATCCTGTTTATATTAACGGTTCCCAGCAGTTTTCCCGCATCAGCCTAGGAAAGGTGGTAGCAGGTATGGAAAATGTGCTTGGTGGTTCCGCAGAACAGGAGTACCGCCAGCTAAAGCCTTCTAAATGGACGAATCAGACCCTAGAGGCTTATGCAAATCTCAATGTAGCGCAGCTAGATACTGTCAGAGAAAATTTGCAACTTATACTCGATCGCGAAGTATTTTATTGCCGAATAGAGGAAATTGAGGATTTTGAGTACAGCGGGTGGGTTTATGATTTTGAGGTCAGCAAGCATCACAATTTTGTTGCCAATAATATCTTGTGCCACAATACTATTCAGCTAATTACTTTTCTCCTGCATTTACAAGAACAAAATTCTCTAGAAGCGCCAACATTACTGGTTTGTCCGACATCAGTATTGGGCAATTGGGAGCGGGAAGTCAAGAAATTTGGCCCGACGCTGAAAGTGTTAGTTCACCACGGAGACAAACGCGCTAAAGGCAAAGCATTTGCGACGACAATTAAGGGAAAGGATTTAATCATTACCAGTTACGCGCTGGTATTTCGCGATGCGAAGGAATTTCAAGCCCTTAAATGGCAAGGATTGGTTTTAGATGAAGCGCAAAATATTAAAAACTCCGAGGCGAAGCAGTCGCAAGCGGTGCGGCAAATCGAGGCATCTTTTAGAATTGCGCTGACGGGAACTCCGGTGGAAAATAGACTGCAAGAATTGTGGTCTATTTTGGAGTTTCTCAATCCCGGATATTTGGGGCCGCGCAATTTCTTTCAGCGCCGATTTGCAATTCCGATTGAGAAATACGGCGATAGGGAATCATTGCAGACTTTGCGATCGCTCGTTCGACCTTTCATCCTCCGCCGCCTGAAAACTGACAAAGAAATCATCCAAGATTTGCCCGAAAAACAGGAGATGACTGTATTTTGCGGGCTGGCAACTCAACAGGCGGAATTATATCAGAAAATAGTCGAAGAGTCAATAGCGGAATTAGAATCAGCCGAAGGCATTCAGCGCCGGGGAATGATTCTGGCTTTGCTGGTAAAACTCAAGCAACTTTGCAACCATCCGGCTCTTGTGAAAGCAGAAGCTAAGCCGAAAGAATTGGAGATTAAGAGTCAGGAATCGGGGAAATTGCAGCGGTTGGTGGAAATGTTAGAAGAGGTGCTCGCTGAGGGCGATCGGGCTTTAATTTTTACTCAATTTGCCGAATGGGGAAAACTCCTGAAACCTCATCTAGAAGAGCATTTAGGACGAGAAGTTTTGTTCTTGTACGGCGGAGTTCGGCAACAGCAGCGGGAAGAAATGATCGATCGCTTCCAGCACGATCCTCAAGGCCCGCCGATTATGATTTTATCTTTAAAAGCAGGCGGCACAGGTTTGAACTTAACCAGAGCAACCCATGTTTTCCACTATGACAGATGGTGGAATCCCGCAGTAGAAAATCAGGCCACTGACCGCGTATTTCGCATCGGCCAAACCCGCAACGTGCAAGTCCACAAATTTGTCTGCACGGGCACGTTAGAGGAGAAAATACACGATATGATTGAAAGCAAAAAAGCTCTAGCCGAACAAGTTGTCAGCGCCGGCGAAAACTGGCTCACCGAGCTAGATACAGACCAACTTCGTAATTTACTAATCCTCGATCGCAATGCTATCATAGAAACGGAAGAAGAATAATGTGCTTAATTTTATTCGGTTTCTAGTGAGGACTTTAGTTGTCAAAAATCAGAGTAATTACACACTCTGACCAAAGAAACCGGGTTTTCTACCAGGATTAAAAGTTATAATCCAGTTTTTTACTAAAAGACTCGGTTTCTGACTCTGCTAGATAACTAAAGCTTTTTTCCTTCTTCCTTCTTCCTGACATCCGTTACATCCGTTACAGAATCCGTTGCCGAACTTCCTTCTTCCTTCTTCCTTCCGCTTATGATTGACAGAGAATGGTGGACCCAACAGTGGTTAGATTTAATCAATACCTACCGCTTCAAAAAGCGCTTAGAACGTGGCTGGCAGTACGCGCGCGAAGGTAAAGTTCTCAGCATTAAATTTCCCAATCAAGAAGTAATTGCCATAGTTCAAGGAACCGATCCAAAACCCTATCAAGTTTCTTTAGGACTCGATACATTGACTGATGAAGATTGGGATTATGTGATTGAAAATATGTCGCAAAGAGCAGTTTTTTCAGCTAAACTCTTAGCAGGAGAAATGCCGCACAATATTGAAGATGTATTTGCAGCAGCAGGCAAAACGCTATTTCCGTTAAGCTTATCTGATATTCGATCGCGCTGTAGCTGTCCTGACCCCAAAAACCCTTGCAAACACATCAGTGCAGTATACTACTTATTGGGCGATCGCTTCAGTGAAGACCCTTTCGTACTTTTTCAATTGCGAGGCCGAACAAAAGAGCAAATTTTGACAGCACTCCGTCAGAGACGAGGTACGCAAGGAGAGGAAAATTCCCAACTCAACTCCGGCGAAAATTCCCCCGCTGCGAATTCTAAATTGCCGAAGGTCGATCGCTTTTGGGAATACAACCAGCAGCTAGAATCATCTTTAGTAGTTATTGTACCGCCGCCCAGCAGCGAAACCGTATTAGATATCTTAGGCCCAATTCCCATCGCCACCGACGGAAAAGGCAGCGCTAGCAAATCCTCGCCCGCATCTGACGCACTCAAGCAGCATTTTAGCAAAATCTACCAAGCAGTTAGCCAGCAAGCAGTTTTAGCAGCACTGAAACGGGGCGAAGGAGATTAACATAATTTATCCGCAGACAGGATAGTAGGGAATATGACCGATCGCAAATCAGGCTTTCATACCCCTTTTATTCTTTAGTTCCTCTCTGCAGGAACGAGAGTTTGTCTAGCATAGATTTCCACCGAGGAGTCTTACTTTTTGCAATTTCAGTTTACACTTCCCGCAAATTACTCATAATCTCTATCAATTCCTGGGGGCGTTTAATCAAAAAATCGGGATTGTGTGCAGCCAAAGCCTCCTGAGAATTAAAACCCCAAGCTACAGCCATTACCTTAATTCCTGTTTTTCGAGCAGCTTCTATATCTCTAATCTCATCTCCCACATAAACGACTTGTTTAGGATTTATATGTTCTCTTTTTAGCCAGCTATTAATAACTTTATGTTTGCCAAAAGTTGAACCCGAGTAAATAAAGGTGAAAGTGTCTTGCAAACCATTTTTTTCCAGCGATGCCAAGACGTTTTCTCGGGAATTAGATGTGATAATGCCCAGTTGAAATCCTAGTTTTTTTAACTCCAGTAAAACTTCTTTAATTCCCGGAAATAATTGAATGTTGGGAATTTCGCTGCGTAACTCTGCTTTCAACATTCTAATCAACAGCGGGAATTTGAAGATAGAAATGCCAGAATACTGAAGGAGTTGCCAAGAAGTTAAATTGCTCAGTTGAGCGATTTGCTCTTTGGTCGCAGACTTAAAGCCTAATTCTACTGACAAACGGTTGGTGATGCTCAGAAGAATATCGATTGTATCTGCTAAAGTACCGTCAAAATCAAAAATAATTACTTTGGTCATGGGACAATAGCAAATAAGGAACGGGGGAGCATACAATTTTAGAGTTTAGAGTTTAGAGTTTAGAGTTTAGAGTTTAGAGTTTAGAGTTTAGATTTTAGAGTTTAGCTGGGAATGACTTACTGTATAATGTATTGACTATTGGCGCTCCGTTTTAGATTTTAAATTTTAGATTTTAGATTTTAGATTTTAGATTTTAGATGGGGAATGACTTACTTCATAATATATTGACTATTGGCGCTCCGTAAATACCCTAGGAGTATTATCTATAGGGTAAGGTGCCCCCTAAGCACCCTGACGAACATCTCAACTTTTAAGGGTTAATTTGATTTGCTTTCGCATTTCGCCGCAGCATTTCTGGTTTTATGCGCCGCAGCGCCGAAGCAGTAAATCTGCGGTTCCATTCTTCGTCGGAAATGTCGGCTAATTCTGCAAGTGTCGGTGCTATGTTTTCAGGATAAGGCTCAAACTCTGCCACATCAGTTGGTTTCGCAAATCGCTGATTCCAAGGACAAACATCCTGACAAATGTCGCAGCCTGCTACCCAACCTTGTAAATTAGATGCAATTTCGTCGGGCAATTTTTCGGCTCGATTCTCGATCGTGTGATAGGCTATACATCGATCGGCATTCACCACAAAAGGCTCAGTAATTGCCCCCGTCGGACACGCCTCAATGCAGCGAGTGCAAGTACCGCAATGTTCCGTATGGGGTGCATCGGGCGCTAACTCCAAATTAGTCAAGATTTCTCCCAAAAACACCCAAGAACCGTATTCGCGCGAAATTACATTACCATTTTTGGCAATCCAGCCAATCCCGGCACGTTGCGCCCACATTTTATCCTGAATCGGCCCGGTATCAGCATAATACCGCGCTTCAATTCCCTCCCCTTGCGATCGCACCCAATTTGCCAAAACCTTCAGTTTTTTGTGCAAAATTCTGTGGTAATCCCGCCCCCAACCGTAGCGAGAGATTCTAGCATATTCGACCCCTGCCTCGCCCCCCCCCTCACAAGAGGGATTTGAGGGGCGTTGGTGAGGTGTGTAGTAGTTGATGGCGACACATATTAATGACTGCACCTCTGGCATTATTAATCGAATATCCTGCCGTTTCGGGTTTGCCATCCATGCCATATCCGCCTGATAACCCTTGTCCAGCCAAGCTTGCAATCTTTGTTTTTCTAGATCGAAATCCGTGTCTTTTGAGGCGATCCCGACTTTGTGAAATCCCAACTCAAGGGCTTTTTGCTTCACCAAAATGCTGCTAATTGGCGCTTTCATTTGATACCAGGCAAATATTTACCTTTTGTATTGACTATTTTGATTTTATATGATATGCCAAGCAATTTTTAACGATCGGCTTCCCCAATAAACTAATTCGGCGCACAGTCTAGTGACGGCGATCGCAATTTACCAAACCATTGATTATAGTTTTGTAACTCAGCTATATTTAATTTATATTTGCAATTTTTAACAAAAAGTTACATAATTTTAATCAAGAGAGCTTGAGATTCCCTAACTCAAGTACCTCACTAAAACCACAAATCCCAAAGCATACACATGGCAGTTAGTATTCAATCAGCTCAATCTATTTTCTCGAACACCGAGATTGCGAGCGTTGTGCCGGCTACCACGGAAGCGTTCTACAAACTCAGCGTTGAAGACCAACTCGCACTCCTCTGGTATGCCTACACCGAAATGGGCGTTTCCATTACCGCAGCAGCACCGGGAGTAGCCAGCATGGCGCTTGTCGAAGGCATTCTGAGCGAAATCAAGCAAATGTCGCCTGCTGCTCAAAGCAAAACCATGTTTGACCTAGCCAGCAACGCCGACACAACGATAGGTCGGATTTACACTTCCTTGCGCGTCAACACCAAACTCGGTTTCTGGTACGAGTTGGGACAGTTGATGAAACAGGGCCTTGTCGCTCCGATCCCCGCTGGCTATCAAATGTCTCCCGAAGCCACCGCAGTTCTCGAAACCATCAAGAAACTCGATCCAGGCCAGCAAATTACCGTACTTCGGAATACCGTAGTTAACATGGGCTATGACCCTGCTTTTAACCAAGAGTACGGCAAACGCTCTGCCCCCCGCAGCACTCCCACCGCTCCAGAAGAGCGGGTAAAAACCACAATTGAGGGTATTAGCGAGCAGACTGTGCTCAGCTACATCGACTACATGAACGCTTTCGACTTCACCCCAGCCGTCGGTTTATTTGCTGAAGAAGGTGCCCTGCAACCGCCTTTCCAAAAGCCGATCGTTGGTCGCGAAGCTATCCTCAACTATATGCGGGAAGAGTGCGTCGGACTGAAAATGATGCCCGAGCGAGGCGTATCGGAACCCGCCGAAGATGGCTACCGACAAGTGAAAGTCACCGGTAAAGTCGAAACTCCCTGGTTCGGATCGAATGTGGGAATGAACATTGCATGGCGGTTTTTGCTCGATCCCCAAGGTCAAATTTTCTTTGTGGCGATCGACTTGTTGGCCTCTCCTAAAGAATTGCTCAATTTGATCCGCAAATAGAATATTCTTGTTTGCTCTTTTAAACAGGCTTGCCCAGAAACCCAGATGCCATTAGGTGTCTGGGTTTATATCATTTTAGATTTGAGATTTTAAATTTTAGATTCAAGAATTGAAGGATGGAAAATGACTGATCGTATCAGGGTTTACAGCTTGGCTACACTTGTATTTTTTGAAAGTAGGATTGATTTTGGTCGATCGCTCTGAAAGCTGCGCTCGACGCTCTGCGGTTCCCGATTCCTCCTTTTTTCGGAGAATTATTTTCCTACCCCTACTTATATCTTTTGAGGGATTTGCTGCGGCAAAGAGAATGATTACAGTATACTCATTCATTTGAAATCACTTGTTTTATGACCGCCACAACTCGACCTATTTTAACTAACTCTATAAAGATTGCAGGCATCACAATGCCAGGGATACTGCAATATTTTGAAACTTTAAACGCGGGGGATTTTGAAGCGACGGCTAATTTATTTGCCGATGATGGGGTTCTGCACGCGCCGTTTGAAGATCCAATTATCGGCAGGATTGCGATCGCCGCTTATCTAAAAAAAGAAGCACGAGGAATGCAGCTAGAACCCCAGAAAGGTGTCAGCCAAATTTTAGAAGATGGCAAAGTAGAAGTTCAGGTCAGCGGTCGGGTGCAAACTTCCGCATTTGGCGTTAATGTCGGGTGGCTGTTCTTGCTCAATTCTGACCAAAAAATCCTTTCTGTGACGGTCAAACTGTTAGCTTCTCCCCAAGAATTGCTAAACCTGCGGTCACATAAAAAATTTGATGTTTAATAAGCTGTTTCAGATTTAAATTGCCTATTGGGGTTTGACCTGTCGATCGCACGTAATAGTTAAAGTCGTGCGATCGACAGGTTAATCGGCTTTTTCTGGCAAGAATGAGGCAGACACCGGGTTTTTATCCAAATCTTTGGTAAAGTGTCCCTCACGGTATAAAAAATCGGTTTCTTGGCTATTTGTGCGATCTGGACTGTACCCCTACAATCTTACAGTTTCTTAGAGAGGGACGCTACTCCACGAAAAACTGGCTGTCACCGCAGCGTGCGACAGACAGCCAAAGCGAGTTAAAAAGTGCATTGCCAATCATTAATGACTAATGACTAATGACTAATTAAGATTTTTCCGGCAAACTCGCTTCCAACTTTAGACAGTTGCGACCGTCTATTTGCAAAGTGTAGTCCACCCGATCCATAAGTCTACTCATAATCAGCCAGCCGTAGCCGCTTTCCTGTTTAGCTTCCGGCCTCGGAGGATTGTAAGTATCCATTTCGTAACCTTTACCGTAATCCCAAATTTCTAAACCAATATCCCTATTTTTTAAATTCAAGCGAATTAAAACTGGTAAATTGGGTTGATCTTTGTGAGCATGGCGGATCACGTTAGAATAGGCTTCTGCTAACACCAAGCGCAAACGATTCGACTGACGCGGCCAATCGACGTGCTCTCCTAGCTCTACTTCCAAACTGCTCAGCAACCAATTTTCAACAATTGTTAAAAACCGCAAGTCGCTTGGCACATGAAGCTCAGTATTCATAAAAAAATCCCGTAAGTTTGAAAACCCTGTGTCTTCACACCAGGTATGAAACACGACGCGCCGAATGGATTCGGCCTCAATACTTGTCGCTACTCGGGGGACACTAGCCTTTTCTGTTTAAAAATCAGGCATTGGTCATTCGGTAGAAGGCAGAAGTTAAGAGTGTAGTTGAAAACTTTAGTTATGGGTCTAAAGCCCATTAACAATTGATAATTATACCGAGACTGCAAGCAGCGAGGTATAAAAAATCTTTGTTTCAATCTCTGGCTTTTAAGCTTGGGTTTTTTCTGACCAATGCCTTCTACCTTAACCTTTTACAGGTGTTGAATCCCCCAGAAAAGCGATTCACGAAACTAGCTGCGCCATCGCCGGCTAGGTTTTTTACTGTTGACGATAATGCCGTCCTTTGCAGGACTACTCTGTGAGCCGTCAACCAGCAGCGCTTAAGTTTTTTCGGCTCTCACCCCCGACTATGGGTCGGGAGTCGCTGACAGATTCAAAGAACCTCCAAAGAGAGTATGGTTTGGTCGTCTTCCTGAACGGGATTGTCGGCTCGGATGTGAGCCAACAAATTGTCCAAGTTGAAGGAACCAGGCTCCTGAATCAACAGTTGCCAAAGCCCTTCTTGTTGTAGCATAGAACGGGTTGGTACACCCCCGGAGACCCCTTCAGTGGTGACGCTAGCTTCAGTAATCCCGTCACTCGTCAGCAGAAATACATCTCCCGACTTTAATTCGATCGCACCTGCTTTGCCTCTCCAAACTGGTAGTATCCCCAAGGGAATGCCGCGAGCTTTCAGGAAATTAGGCTCGGCTGGCGTTTTACCGCTAGCGGCTTGAGCTTTCACCTCTGAGTGAGACCAAACAATCGGGTAAATGTGACCGGCATTAGCAAAGGCGAGGTGTCCGGTTGACGGAGTGTAACGAGCTACAACCATTGTAATAAAATGGTTGTTGCCGATCAGGTCGTCAGACATACTGCTATTCATGTTCTGCATAACTTGATCTGGCTCTGGAGAAACTTCTTGGGAAAGTTCCCGCCGCATCACCGAAATCGCGCTGGCCATAAATAGAGCAGCCGGAACTCCCTTACCCGAAACATCTCCCACCGCTATCCAAATATCCCCTTGGGAGTGGACGTAGACTTCAAAAAAGTCGCCGCCAACTTCCCGCGCTGGATAACAGCAAGCTTGCACCCTAACAGTTTCAAAATCCGGCCAACTTTGGCGCAACAAGTTTGTTTGGATTTGGCGAGCCACTTCCAACTCGTTTTGCATCTGCTTGGCTAAATCCAGAGTGCGCTGGTAGAGCTTAGCTTGAGACAGGGCGAGAGCCGCTTGAGCTGCTACACCTTCTATTAACTCTATATCTTCTGCCGACCAAGGGTTAGTGCCGCCAATCTGGCACAAAGCCAGTACCGCCAGTAATTCTTGCTGGTAAGTCAGGGGCACGGCAATCTCAACCGATTTACCGTCCCCCCCGCTGTTTGGGTTCACTTGAGTTTGGCGGCTGGCTACTGCTTGAACCAACAAATTTTCATCAAAAGAAAAACTACTGGCATCGTCGGTTTGGGCTTGGTAGGGGAAGGTACTCGGCAATAGTCGATCGCTCTCTACCGGCCGCAGCATACAATAGTTGGCCTCAAAAGTTTGACCTACGGTTTGAACAATAGTTTGTACCATACTAGAGTAATCTAGCGACCCGCGAATCACGCTCATTACCTCATTGAACAGAGATTCCTTGCGTAAAGCGCGGCGCAATGCAACGCTGCGCTGCTTGTAGTATTTGTAAGTTTCTGAGGCTTGATTGATCACCAATTTGAGTTCTTCAGGATTCCACGGTTTGGTGATGTATTTGAAAACTTGACCTGAGTTGATGGCCTCAACCAAATCTTCAACATCGGTGTATCCCGTTAGCAGAATCCGAATCGTATCGGGAAATCGCTCGACTGTTTTCCCCAAAAACTCGGTGCCATTCATTTCTGGCATCCGCTGGTCAGATATAATCACCGCCATCTCGCCCTGTTCGTCTAGAACTTCCAAGGCGCTGAGGGCGCTATCTGCTTTGTAAACCTGAAAGTCGCGTCGAAACGTCCGGTACAATAAATCCAAGTTATCGGGTTCGTCATCGACTACCATCAGTTTCAGCTTGCTTCCATCTCCCCTACTCATCTTTCTTCCCCCTTGAAAACCCCCACCATAGCTGTATTCAGCAAGGTGGCGGGAGGAAAAGGGGGGCTGGATATATGCAACATATCAGTTACGTCAAGTTGAGTTAAAGAAACCCGTTTTACCTTAAGGTGAGCATTCCTTTCGCACCATCTGTTCGCACAACAGATGAGAGGCTTTCGATACTGTAACCCGCCTCGGTAGGCCGCTTCAATAGGGAAAATTTCCGAGTGAGCTTTCACGCTGTGATACGAGCAATGACCTTGTTAGCAGTCGGTACTTTTATAAACACACCAGCATTCAAAACGGCTAATTAATGCTCTGATTGCAGAGTTCTTAACTAGCTGGGCACTGTCCTCGGTGTGAATTTTAACACTTACTACTAAGGAAGGTATTGCTACCTAAGTCTGGTCAACACTGGCTGTATTTCAAGCCCCACTGTACCCGGAGGGTTAGTGGTGGGTTGTTGGCGCTATTCCCTACCTACACCTGTGCCCAATCGCACTTGATTGCTGCATGCAATTCTCCCTAATCTCTGAACTTTTTGCAGCAATCATATTACTACTGCTGAATCAAGTTATTCTTTCTGCCAGTCTGAGCTTAGCAGAACGAGAGCGGGGATTTCTAGCGACTTCTTCGGATTGTGGCCCGATCGGCTTTTTTGTCAGTACCTGCAAACTGGGTGTTCCTCTGAGTTGGTGCTTGACTGGTCGGTCTTCCAGACTGTGAAATGTAATGATTCCGATTCTCCCACCTGGTTTTAACCACCTTGGCGCTTGGTTGAGGAAAGTTTCTAAAGAAGCGAGTTCGGAGTTGACAGCTATCCTTAAAGCTTGGAAAGTACGGGTGGCAGGATGGATTCTGCCGTTGCGCTGCTTGGGGGGGAAGCTGGAGGCGATCGCCCCTGCAAGTTCTGTTGTTGTTTGAAAAGGACGCCCTTGCACAATCCGCCTCGCGATGCGCCGCGACAGTCGTTCCTCGCCGTACTTGTAAATAATATCTGCTAGTTTAACTTCTTCCCAGTGGTTGATAATCTCTTCTGCCGTCAAAGATTGCTGCTGGTTCATACGCATATCTAGTTGAGCTGGGTGGCGAAAACTAAATCCTCGTTCCGGTGTATCGAACTGAGCAGAGCTGACGCCCAAGTCTGCTATGATACCATCAAATTCGGCCTCTGGGGACTGATATTCAGCAAAATTGCCGTGCCAAAACTCAACGGGCGAGTTGGCAAATCTGGCTTGGCAAAAACGGATGGCTTGTTCATCGCGGTCGATCGCCACCACTGTAACATCTGGCGCCGCCGCTAAAATCAAACTCGTGTGTCCGCCGCCCCCAAGCGTCGCGTCCAAATAGCGGCCGCCTGGACGCACAGCCAAACCCGCAATTAATTCTTGACCCAAAACTGGAACGTGATAGGTGTCAATACTGACATCCGATCCAAGGGTCTCCTTCTCAGAGAGCTCGATATCCTTCATAATCATAAAAGCCAAACAAAAATCAACAATAGCTAGTAATCATTAATTCATTTAATTATGTCAAGAATTGAGACTAGAACCGAACCGATGGTGCTCAACATGGGGCCGCACCACCCATCCATGCACGGGGTACTCCGGTTAATTGTCACCCTGGACGGGGAAGATGTGGTGGACTGCGAGCCAGTTTTGGGCTATCTGCACCGGGGGATGGAAAAAATCGCCGAAAATCGCACCAACGTGATGTACGTGCCCTACGTCAGCCGCTGGGACTATGCCGAGGGGATGTTTAACGAAGCGGTGACAGTAAATGCGCCGGAAAAGTTGGCGAATATTGCTGTCCCCAAACGGGCGAGTTACATTCGGGTAATCATGCTGGAGTTGAACCGGATTGCTAACCATTTGTTGTGGTTGGGGCCGTTTTTGGCGGACGTGGGGGCGCAAACTCCTTTTTTCTATACTATGCGCGATCGCGAACCAATTCTCGACTTGTGGGAAGCCGCTACAGGTTATCGCATGGTGAATAATAACTATTTCCGCATTGGCGGAGTCGCCGCAGATTTGCCCTACGGTTGGGTAGATAAATGCGAAGATTTCTGCGATTATTTCGTTCCCAAAATTGACGAGTACGAACGTTTAATTACCAACAACCCAATCTTCCGCCGCCGGATTGAAGGCCTGGGTACTATTTCTCGCGAAGAAGCGATTAACTGGGGACTGTCCGGTCCCATGTTGCGCGCTTCCGGCGTTAAGTGGGATTTGCGGAAAGTTGACCATTACGAATGTTACGACGACTTCGACTGGGAAGTTTGTACCGAAGCTGCTGGCGATTGTTTGGCCCGGTATTTGGTGCGGGTTCGGGAGATGCGCGAGTCGGTTAAAATTCTTTATCAAGCCTTGAAAGGACTCCCCGGTGGGTCTTACGAGAATTTGGAAGCGAAGCGACTCGAAAGCGGACCCAAATCTGAATGGAATGGTTTTGACTATCAGTTTATTGGCAAAAAAGTAGCGCCGACTTTTAAGATTCCCAAGGGCGAACATTATGTCCGCGTTGAAAGCGGCAAGGGTGAGTTGGGGATTTATATTATCGGGGATGATAATGTGTTTCCTTGGCGCTGGAAGATTCGGACTGGGGATTTTAATAATTTGCAGATTTTGCCTCACATTGTGCGCGGCGTAAAAATTGCCGATTTGGTGGCAATTTTGGGGAGTATCGACATTATTATGGGCTCAGTTGACAGGTAGGTTTTGTCGGTTTTGATCTAAGAAATTAACCCGGTTTTTTTATGGAACCGGGTTAATTTTTTTGAACCGCAGATCAACGCGGATATCGATTAATATTGCTATTAACGTCGCTAAAATCTACCTTATTTCTCTCTACTCTCTTCCTCTGTGCCCTCTGCGCCCTCTGCGGTTAATAAAAAAAATCTCTCCTTCACCAATGAAATAACATCAACTTTGATTCGATAAATTATGAAAGTTCAGCAATCAGATATCAATGACAGCAACTCGGATCTCTGCGCTTTAATCCGCGAAATAATTGCCGCCAGTCCGCAGCAGCGAATTACTTTTGCTGAGTATATGAATTTGGCATTATATCATCCGCAGCACGGTTATTACAATAGCGATCGCCCGTCGATCGGCAAACAAGGCGATTTTATCACGTCGTCTCATTGGGGTGCTGATTTTGCGGAGGTTTTGGCAAAGCAGTTTGTGGAAATGTGGGAATTGCTCGATCGCCCTTTCAATTTCGCGATCGTAGAAATGGGCGCTGGGCGGGGAACTTTCGCCGAAAATGTGCTGCAATATCTGCAACGGCAACATCCCGACTTATTTAAAACTTTAACATACATAATTGTTGAAATTTCGCCAATACTTCAAGCGGAACAACGCCAAAGGTTAGGTGATATCAAGTGCGTTAAGTGGTGCAATTGGGATGAGATAATTAATAATTCAATTGTCGGTTGTTTCTTTTCTAACGAGTTAGTGGATGCTTTGCCAGTGCATCAATTCATTATGGAATCAGGGCAAGTTAGGGAGATTTACGTTGCCGCAGAAACCCCCAAAGATGAACAAAAAGAGATAAAATTTATTGAAGTAACTGGCGAAGTTTCCACGCCTAAAATTGCCGAATTTTTGGATTTGGTAAGCATCGATTTGTCGGCGAGTGTTTACGGGGATGGTTATCGCAGTGAGGTGAATTTGGCGGCTTTGGACTGGATGAGTACAGTTGCTCAAAAGTTGCTGCGGGGATATTTGTTAACTATTGATTACGGTTATCCGGCGCACCGCTATTACAATCCGAGGCGCAGGGAGGGGACGCTACAGTGTTATTATCTGCACCGATATCACAATAATCCTTATATTAATGTGGGGCGGCAGGATTTAACGGCTCACGTTGATTTTACGGCGTTGGAAAGGCAGGGTGAATTGTGCGGTTTGGATGTGGTAGGGTTTACTCAGCAGGCTTTGTTTTTGATGGCGTTGGGTTTGGGCGATCGTATTGCTTCTCTGTCTACAAATGATGCGGAAGTATTGGATTTGGCAAGGTTTTTGCGGCGCCGGGAGGCTTTGCATCAGTTGATCGATCCGATGGGTTTGGGGGGTTTTGGGGTTTTGGTGCAGTCGAAGGGGTTGAAGGAGGAGGAAAAGGGGAGAATTCTGAAGGGTTTGATGGTGCCTGATTAGTTATTCGATCGATTTGCTTATATCGATTACGCAAGCTTACTCAACGGCGGAAATTCCCATTTTCCCGAATATAAAGTAGATGGCAGCTTTAAACAATAAGCAGCAGGAATTACTTCGATCAGCCACCAATTAAACATATCTCGTCGGGCTTCAGTAAAACCAGAAATGGCATCTCCGGTAATGGCATCATACAAAATATCCAAGATGGCATTATAGGCTGTTTTGCTGTTGAGTGTTTGCAGCAAGCCGTAGAAGATATTATAAGCTTCGTTACTAGCTTGATATTTTCCGATTTTGTTGATATTAGGAAACAACGTATCAGCCCAAGTTTCTGGGATTTCACAACTATCCTTCAGCCAACAAGATACAATTGCTTCAACGATATCAGCTTTGTGTTCTTCAGGAAAGTAATGTTTAATCGTCGGTTTAGCTGCTAATGCTATTCCATAAGCCATATAGACGTATCGCTGATGGGATAGTGGATCATTAGGCATTCCAAAGGCTGTCATTACTTCTACAAAAGCTTCTTCTACATTGCACTTTCCACCTGTTTCGTATAAATCGTCATATTTTCTGTCCCAAACCGTCTGAAGTGTTTGCTGTAATTGCTCGGGAATAGTTGAGTTGCTGGGCAATTGAAAATCGGTGTAGTGACCTAGATCAAACTTTATCATTGGCTTTCCCTCCTTATGTATTTCCCTTGATAGTCAACCAAGATCAAGCTAATTTTAAGATTCATATCACCTCCATTCTACCTTACCCAGAGAAGCCAGTAAAGCCTTCCTTGACTCTACTGGCTTTTTATCTTCTATTTCTACGGATATGGTTCCTTGTAGAAGATAATCACTTCAATGTTCGGGAACAACCTAGCAAAGTCTTCATCGCAGGTAGTGTTGCAGCCAGAACACATCTCCATCTCCGTGTAAAGGTAAAGCCTTCCTGTCACCTCAGAAGGTACACTATCTCCTTCCAACTCTTCTGCAAGTGCATTGAAGAGCTTGTACTCGGCGTGTTCTTTGTTGTAATTATTATGGAGTGCTGCTCTGTCAATCCTTTCCTGAAAAAACAACTTTGGCCCATTGTCTCTGCCTGGAATATTGAGAGGCTTTTTCTTGCTGGTAGCTTCTTTGCTATAAACTCGGCCAGTTTCTAGTTCGAGTTTGGCAGCCGCAGCATTACCAGAACTGGGTTTTCTAATATGGAGCGAGCGAACATCTTGAGCCTTAGTCCGCAGTTCCTGTACGATGTCCGCATCGCACTCAGGTATGCCTTCGGGATACTCGTAATGAGGTGTGTTTCTAGAGGGGTTTCCTGTAGTGAAGTTTTTGTTCACGTGAGTAATGATTCATTTTGCAGACACCGATAAATAAAAATATATAACCTGGCTTAGACATAAGATTTAAGCTTCGTCTGACTCAGGTATTTTGATTATACCACACTTTTAAATTAACGGCAAACTCTGCTCGTACCCCTCGGATTCAGCCCATTTTAATCGTTGTTGAATTGACATACCCTGCAACTTTTTACTCATTTCATATAAATCCACTTGGGGATAATTCCTCTTAAATAACGGAATCAAAGCCTCAACAACAGCCGCGATTCCCTGCGGTGGCACTGCATTGCCAATCTGCCGCCGCACTTCAGTCGTAGAACCTTCAAAAACAAAATCATCGGGAAATGTTTGCAATCTTGCCCTTTCACGATTTGTCAAAGAACGCGGTTCTAAATAATGATAACCCCAAGTCCCGCCACCTCCACCCGCAATAATTGTTGATGATGGTTTATCTGGATGAATTCTGCGATAAACGTGACTGATCATACCTTTTACATAGTATGGACTATCCTTGGGAATATCAGAGAAATTGCCTCCCGGTTTAATTCGATTTAAAATTTCAATGGTTCGGGCTTGAATTTTATGATGTTGGTTATTGTCAAGAACTGCTTCCACATTTTTGAGTGCTTCGCCCGCTGTTCGATAGGGATTTTTGCGATTTGGCCCGTATTCTGGCTGAGGATGCACAAAGTTAAATCCTGTATCCATCCGAATGCCAACTAATAACACTCTTTGCCGAAATTGCGGAACTCCGTAATCTGCAAAGTTGTAAAGTTTAGGTTTAACTAAGTAACCTGGTGCTATGCTTTCAAAGTCAGAAATTATTTGTTTTATTGCTTGATAATTGTTGGCACTTAATAAGCCTTTGACGTTTTCTGCTACAAAAGCTTTGGGCTTTTTTTTATTGACAAAATCGAGAAAGTATGTATATAAATTGCCTCTGGTCCCTTCAAGTCCGGGACGTTTCCAAATTAGGGAGAAATCTTGACAGGGGAATCCTCCTATACATATTTCGGCTTCGGGTACTTGTGCAATGTCTATATTTTCTATGCTGTCGTTGATGATGACATCGGCGATGTTTCTGCTGAATGTTTTGCAGGCGTATTTATTGGAGTCGATCGCCCAAACTACCTCAAATCCGGCTTGGTGGAATGGCAAATCCATGCCGCCGCAACCAGAAAATAAGGATATGAGTCGCGGTTTTTTTGTCCAGGCGATCGGCTGGAGACGTTCGATTAACATAGGAGTGTAAAGTTAGCCAAGGGCGGACTGGATGCCCGCACCACAAGAGTGTCATCATACCAAAACCCGATCGAACTCGGCTCATCAATTGATATTTCACTCTTCATCATCTAACTCGATCCCCGCTTGACGCAGTTTTTCGGCCAATTTTTCAGCGCGGAGTCTTTCGCGATCGGCTCGTTCTTCCGACCACAGCAACAACTCGCCTTCTGCATTCCACCACCTCAACCAACAGCCTGTTCTCCCTTCGTGGGTTCCTTCCCAAAGTCCTAAAAACAAGTTTAATCCGGGTATCCAATAACGTCCATTTTCATCTGGTTTTTGCAACTTGTAGTGCTCTGATTCTAAAGCGTAAACTTCTAAATGAGCTGTTTTTGCTCGGAATATGACGTATCTCGGTACTTTGATTACTTGCTCGTAAAAATACCACTTTCCCACCCGCGATGTAAACTCTACAGAGTATTCTTCTCCATAGGTTTCTGAAAGAAATTCCATCACGATTTGGGGGATAGTTCCTTCTGTGTGTGGCGTGTAACTACGGCGGACTTGAGAGACATTTTTGGGATTGACGGGTTTCACGTACATCCAATCTGGCGCTTTGCAGATAATGCGCTGTTCGTCGCTGCTTGAACCTGGGAAACTAATTCCGGCACACAAGGCAAAGTTGGAAACAATTAAGGCATCCTGCATTAATTCAGGAAATGCTGTTAGCGGCTGGCGCAAAGCGGCGGCTAATAATGGTTGGCTTTCGTCTTCCACGGGATCGTCTGGTAGTTGGAAATCTTCTGGTAGTAGCGGCCAGGTGATTGTGAGTTTTATTTCTGGGTTTTTAGTTGCTACAGACATAGTTGATCAGAGGTTAAATCTTTTAATGCTTAAATTATATCTCTTGGTTTTTGGGATTAATGTTAATGGCTTAATGACGAGGCAGAGCCTCTGGATATGCGTTACCGGGCAGAGCCAGGTAACGAGAGGATTGGAATTCAAAGTCCCCCTTCTTAAGGGGGATTTAGGGGGATCTAGACTAGGCTAAAACCGAGAGTTTTAAGGGTTGTTAATTTTCTGCTGTAGTTCGGTGGTCATTGCTAGCAGTTCCGATTGCCCGATCGCACTTTGTTCACCACTCGCCAACCACTTCAATTGTACCGTCTCGTTTTCAGCTTCCGCATCTCCCAAAACTAAACACGCAACAGCACCGCTGCGATCGGCCCTTTTAAACTGTTTCCCGAAAGCACTACCGCTCAAATCTATCTCGACGCTAAACCCCGCACTTCGCAATTTTTGAGCTAACAATACCGATTGCTGTTCGGCTTTTTCGCCCCTGGATACCAAATAAAAATCCTGCTTGGGTACGGGCAAAGGTTGCAACTTTTGCAGCAGGATAATCAACCTTTCGATACCCATTGCCCAACCGACTGCCGCCGTATCTGGGCCGCCCAATTCCTTGACTAAACCGTCGTAGCGGCCGCCTCCGCAAACTGTTGCTTGCGCTCCCAAATCGTCGGAGATAATTTCAAATGCGGTGTAGGTATAGTAATCTAAACCGCGCACTAATCTCGGATTTAACTGATAGGTAATTCCTAAGTTTGTCAGCATAAGCTGCACTTGCTCGAAGTGATCTCGCGATTCCTCTCCCAAATATTCTAAAATGCTCGGCGCACCAGCTACAATTTCTTGAGTGCGCTGATTTTTGCTGTCCAAAATCCGCAGCGGATTGCGAGTCAAGCGGTCTTGAGAATCGGTGTCTAATTCATCTTTGTGCGGTGTAAAATAATCTATTAATGCTTGCCGATAATTTTGTCGGTCTTCCTTATTTCCGACGGAATTAATATCGAGGCGCAAATTTTTTAAACCGAGAGTTTGCAGGATGTCGCAGGCGATCGCAATTACCTCGACATCCGCACGAGGATTCGCACTCCCCAAGACTTCCACGCCAATTTGATTGAACTGCCGCTGTCTTCCTTCTTGCGCGCGTTCGTAGCGAAACATCGGCCCCGCATACCACAGACGCTGCACGTCTCCCGCCGCGTACAAACTGTTTTGAATAAAAGCTCGGACTACTCCGGCGGTGCCTTCTGGACGCAAAGTAGTCGATCGATCGCCCTTATCCTTAAAAGTGTACATTTCTTTGCCCACAACATCGGTAGCTTCGCCGATGCCGCGTTCAAATAAAGATGTCTGTTCAAAAATTGGCGTCCGAATTTCTCGATAAGCCGCTTTTTTTAAAATGGTTCTAGCGACTTCTTCTATATTTTGCCAATATTGAATTTCAGCGGGCAAAATATCCCGCGTTCCCGGTAAAGTTTTAATTGCACTCATTTTGTTAGTCAGTTGTCAGTTGGCAGTTGTCATTAGTAATTAGTCATTAGTTATTAGTTATTAGTTATTAGTCAACAGTCAACAGTCAACAGTCAACAGTCAACGGTTAACAGTTAACAGTCAACAGCTAACAATTCCCAATAACTAATGACTTAATAATTCCCAGGCTCCGTAACGATCGCCATAATAAGCCAAAATGCGATCGACCCGCTCGCGACCGGCCAAATCGAACCCTTCAGGATACTGTATCCACAAACCCCCAACTTGGCTGTCGTAGTAATCAAACCGCTGCGACTGCTGCGGAATTAAACCGGTTTCCACCCCATCAACTTGACGCAAATGGATCGCCACTTCGCGATACACCGTCAGCGGCAATCTAGGGCATTGAATTTGATAGCGGAGTTGTTTTTCTTGTGCCGTTTGCATCATTTCTTTGCCTGTCCCCAACCAAAATCCCTACTTAAGATACTTCTTTATCGATCGGCCGCGGTAAAGGGCAGCAGTTAATATTGTCCAAACATACCTTTCCCCACTGCAACGCCCAGCGTACAAGCGTAACTCGATTGTCAGCGCGCGTCTTGTTCAAGATATTGCTAATGTGGTTGTCAACTGTACGCTTGCTAATCTCTAACTTTTCGGCAATTTTCTCATTAGTCAATCCCGCCGCTACTAACTCTACCACTTGCAATTCTCTGTCCGACAGGGTGACAGGGGTCCCAGAGACAATCCCACTCATAAATTTTTCCTATGTCTGCATATTTACCTATCTACAATTCTAAAGGATGAGGGATCGAGTATGAAGAGAAAATTAAATTAGTTGTGCTACTCTTTCGGGCCCGAAGCACCAACTCGCTGGCAGAATCGCCGGGAGTGCAAACCCCGCCCCGACACAGCAAGACGCGCAGCCACTTGCACTGCTTGTGCATCGGGTGGTGGATGCTGCTTTTACCTGCGCCTATCTGACATCCGTACACAACCTGCAAATGTTTGCGTGCCCAACAACTAACTGATACGCCGGCACTATACTTCAGTCTTAAGGGAGTAACTGCCAGTATCAGTAGGTCTGATATTATAGGAGCAGCCATTAAAAAATAGCTGGCAATTTTTCTGGGATGGGTTAAAAATCATTATTGACCTGTCTACTGCTGGTCTCAAATCTCAAATCTCAAATCTCAAATTCCTATGACTTATCCTCGCGTTCTGTGTCTGGGTGAACTTTTATTTGATTGTTTAGCAGACAAACCAGGAGTATCTCTCGAAGAGGTAGAATCTTGGACGGCATATCCCGGCGGTGCTCCAGCTAATGTTGCCTGTGCTTTGGTTAAATTGGGGACGGCGGCGGGATTTATCGGTACTGTAGGTGGGGATGAATTGGGGAATTCCCTAGTGCAGGTATTGCAAGAAGTAGGGGTTGATATCACTGGAGTGCAGCGGCATCCGAGTGCGCCGACGCGGCAAGTTTATGTCTTGCGGAATCAAGCGGGCGATCGAAATTTTGCCGGTTTTGGCGAATTCAATACAGCGGATTTTGCCGACACCCGTCTCATCGCTGCAAAACTACCCGAGGTGCTGTTTGAAAATGCCGAATTTTTAGTGTTAGGCACTTTAGAATTAGCTTATCCTGAAAGTCGAGAGGCGATCGCCAGAGCGATCGAACTAGCAGAACAGTACGACGTTAAAATTATACTTGACATCAATTGGCGTCCAGTGTTTTGGCCAAATCCAGACGAAGCAAAAGCGCAGATTAGAAAAATCTTAAAAAAAGTTGATTTTGTCAAGTTATCTGAGGAAGAAGCTGAATGGTTGTTTGCAACTACCGACGCAGGAGCTATTACCTACCGCCTCGATTCTGTAGAAGGCGTTTTGGTGACTGCGGGCGAGAAAGGTTGCGCCTATTGTATCTCGGAAAATGAAGGAAAAATCCCCGCCTTTACAGTAGATGTTGAGGATACAACAGGTGCCGGCGACGCATTTCTGGCTGGTTTTGTACGCCAATTGTGCAAGCATGGAATCAAGAACTTAGCCGACCCAAAAATAGCCCAGAAAATTGTAACTTATGCCAGCGCGGTAGGTGCAATGACAGCGATGAAACCCGGGGCAATTAGATCTCAACCAACCGCCGCTGAAGTAGAAGCTTTCTTGTATTTGTACAAAAATTAGCATCCCGAACTTATCAGCCGGGAAACGGAGAGGGCGCTAAATGTGCTTCAGAAACCCGGTTAATCCGAAAAAAATAACTCTTATACTAAACTAAATCCGCCTTAAAAAACCTCGATCGGACTAGGCGATTGAAATCGGTACTATACAAACTCTCGTCCTAGCTGAGAGAAACTGATAAATAAATCGGTATTTAAGTTAAGCTAGATTTGGTATTAGAGGTTTTATTGTGGGGCATTAACCGCACACGAGATGATTTCTAATTTGGCGCAAGATTACCTCTAGCGGTTGCGAAGCATCTATGATAATTGCATCTTCTGGTTCTTCGAGAGTGTCTAACTGACTTAACAACAAGTCTGCTTTCATGTAGTGATTTTCGCGACTTGTTAACCGGGCTGCCAATACCTCAAAAGAACATTTCAGATAAACTATTGTCATCCGCTGTTGGTCGCGGCAGAGCATTTCGCGGTAAGATGCTTTTAAAGCAGAACAAGCCAAAACGACATTTTTATTTTCTAACAGCCACCTGTCTATTGTAGCTTGCAATTCTAATAGCCAAGGAAGGCGATCCGCATCTTCTAAAGGAATGCCGCAACTCATTTTCTCGATATTAGCTGATGGGTGAAAATCGTCGGCATCACTGAAATCACAATTGAGAGATTGCGCCAGCAATTTGCCAACTGTAGTTTTGCCTGAACCGGAGACTCCCATCACGATCGTAATCATGGCACCTATTTACCGAAATACTTGCAATCTCATCGAGTTGTGCGATCGACAAACCGGGTTTCTTAAGTTGCCGGGTGAATTCTACCACCCTAAAAAAATCAATAAACCCGGTTCATTTTTGATTCTCGATCAAACTTCTTCCAGAGTGGGTTTAATAAGATTATAAGCAAAAACGCCGATAATTCCACCAATCACTGGGAATACAATAAACGCCCACAACTGTTGGATTGCCCATCCGCCTTGAAAAAGTGCCACACCGATACTTCTAGCTGGGTTAACTGAAGTATTGGTTACGGGAATTCCGATTAAGTGAATCAATACCAGCATCAAGCCGATGGGAATTCCGCCCAAACCGACGGGATAATTGGGATGGGTAGTACCCATGATTGTAAATAACAGAAAAGCAGTCAGTACAATTTCCGTCAAAGCTGCTGCCAAAAGTCCGTAACCAGTGGGAGAATGTTCTCCAAAACCGTTAGAAGCAAATCCCGAAGCCGCCGCATCAAAACCAGGTTTTCCTGATGCTATCATGTACAAAACAAGACCGCCTAAAATTCCCCCTACAATCTGACCTCCTATATAATAAGGAAGCAAAACAGCATCGATCAGTTTGGCAACTACTAAACCGATGCTTACCGCCGGATTAATGTGGCATCCAGAGATAGGGCCGATCGTATAAACCATGATTAAGAGAGACAGACCAAAGGCGATCGAAACTCCCAAAAAGCCGATTTTGTCTCCAGCTAAAACCGCACTGCCACATCCACCTAATACCAACACAAAAGTACCAAAAGCTTCAGCAACCCCAATCTTTATTTTTTTGTTCATACTCACAATTATCGGAAGTTTATGTTCGGTCAATTTCGCACCCCGACCAATTGTAATTATAAAAAATATAACTCTAATTGGTTTTCCGCAGAACAATCATACTAATGGATAGCATTAGCAATGTGCAGCTCTAAGTTTCATAAATTTTATGTGCTTAAACTGAGACTGCGGAATTGGGAGTCGATAAATTAGCTCAAACATACTTGATTATGGAAAAAATGTCAACGTTGAGCTAATTATTTGTATAAATTCTGCAATCTTCTGTATTCAATTTACAATAATTAACTTGACTTCTTCCCTAATTATGCGATCGTAATTTTACTTATTATTGCTGATTATCCGATCGCACTGGCAGCTAAAACATCACTGCTAACCGGCTGGTACATCGGGCCTTTGAAGGGGCGAAAGCCTTGCTGGCAATCGACGGTCATCTTGCACAGCAAGCGGAACTGTAGCGGCGTTGGGGGTTGATTGAGGCGATCGACTTCTACGCGAACCAATTCTCGATGCTGCGAGATAATTTGAAAAATATCCCCGCAAAGATAGCGCGGACAATAGCCTACAATCCCGCGATCTTCAGTACACAGAAGCAAAGCAGAGGAATCGTGCCGATTTTGAAATTCGTGGGCTAAATACAAAAGTTCGCCCACTTGAAGCCCATTAATCCGTTCAATTGCCGGCTTGGGAAGGTGTCGCAGTCCATGTGCAAAAAAATGGATGCAGTAACGTCCATTTTCATCCGGTTCGGGACAGGGGAATACCTCAAATTTATCAGTTACCCGTTTCCCTCCGCTGCGGGCCAATAAAGCAATTGGGTCATCTTCGTGTTTAGGGATATTCAACCACTCTAAAAATTCAGGGTAGTCAGGGCGCGATCGCGGCATCACTCGATTGGAAAACAAGGGAAACAGTTTCTGTGAAGTATAAACCTTATTGAAATCAGGGAAAGATGGCAAAGGTTCAAACCCGCACTTATCTTTAGCTTTTAGAACACCATTTGTATAATTGAACTGGTATTCTTTACCGTTAAATGTTAATCGATCAATCGGAAACCAAGAACCGCTGCCCGGATCTTGCCAAGCCAAAAATAGTGTTTTCAAGGTAAGTTTCCTCCCTATTCAAGTAGGGTGCGCACTGCGCACCTTCCAGGGGAATCGGGTGCGCAGTGCGTACCTTACCGCTATTTATAGCGCGTCAAACCACTTTTTACGTAAGTCCTGTGGATTTATTCTCCTAGTCTATAGGAAATGGCATCAAAATTTGGTATTTTTGGATTTCTGCCATTACAACTACAGCACCAATCAACTGCATAAACATCTTTTTTAACCCATAAGCTAAAGCTAGAGTAAGACCACAAATGCGGACAAGAAATTAAATTGTGCTTAACAGGATTGTAGTGAATATAGTTTAAATGCTGTTCAAAGTCATCTTCGTTGCAAATAGTATGTTCCCAAAATCGCCGATGCCAAACATCACTTTCTCGACGCTTGCGACGCGAAAAGGAGACATTTTGAGGCAAAGTTCCTTGACCGCGCAAAGATTGTGTAAATAAAACTTTTATCCGTCCCAGACGCTTGGGATAGGCAGTATCATTAGGAGGTAATTTCCACAAAAAATGGATGTGGTCGGGCAATACAACTGCCCCAAGAATTTCAAAAGGTTGTTCTGATTTAATCGTCGCTACAGCGTTGCGGAGTCGCGAGACATTTTCTGAGTCGGAAAATAGCGGTGTGCGATTGTAGGTAACAAGCGTTAGAAAGAAAGTTCCACCAGGAAGATAAAATCGGCGATAGTTTGGCATTAATATCGTCTTCCTACTTTTTTATAGGGCATCTTACACTCATCTGTGCGGGTGCGCATTGCGCACCTTACATTCATCTCGTAGGGTGCGCAATGCGCACCTTCCAGGGGCCTCCGGGTGCGCATTGCGCACCTTACATTCATCTCGTAGCGCAATGCGCACCTTCCAGGGGCCTCCGGGTGCGCATTGCGCACCTTACATCAGCTACTTTCTAACACAGGAATTCGCGCGGATCGGTGACATACCCAGTCAGCGCAGACGCCGCCGCCGTGTAAGGCGAAGCTAGATAAACTTGCGCTTCTTTATTCCCCATGCGGCCGGGGAAATTGCGGTTAGTTGTAGACACGCAAATTTCGGGCTCGTTCATCCGCCCAAAAGTATCTTTCGGCCCGCCCAAACAAGCGGCGCAAGAAGGCGCTGCGGGTTCAATGCAGCCTGCTGCTAAGAAGATTTCCGAAAGTGTTTGACCCTCGTATTTTGTGACAAACAAATCTTCGTAAACTTTCTGAGTTGCTGGTACTAAATAAGTCGGAACTTTGACTTGGTTTCCTTTCAGAATGCGGGCGGCATTCAGAAAGTCGGAGGTTTTGCCGCCGGTGCAAGAACCGATGTAAACTCGATCGATCTTGACATCGCGGCAGTTGCGGGCTAAGTCGCGGTTGTCGGGAGAGTGCGGTTTGGCGACAACTGGTTCTAATTTGCTGACATCGTAGGTGCGATCGCTATAAAATTTAGCATCCCCATCGCTGTAAAATGAATCGAAGGGTTTATCAGTCCGCGAAGTAACGTAATCAAACGTAGTTTTGTCGGGCGCAACCGTGCCGTTTTTACCGCCTGCTTCAATCACCATATTGCACAGGGTCATCCGTTCTTCCATCGTCAAACGCTCAACTGTATCGCCGGCAAATTCCATTGTCCGGTAGTTAGCACCGGCAACGCTAATATCACCAATAATCTGCAAAATTAGGTCTTTTGCTAACAAATAATCCGGCAGTTCACCGTTGAACACAAAGCGCATGGTTGCGGGAACTTTGATTAACAGTTTGCCGGTTCCCATGATAAAAGCCGCGTCTGTATTGCCGATACCCGTGGCAAATTGTCCGAAAGCGCCGGCATTGCAGGTGTGGGAATCGGTGCCGAAGAGCACTTCGCCGGGCCGGGTGTGGCCTTCTTGTGCTAGCGCGATGTGGCAAACTCCTTTGTAGTCGGGATTTGCTTTGAAGTCCGATCGATCCGTGATGTCGTAAAAGTATTTTATCCCTTGTTCTTGGGCAAAATCGCGGAGAATATCGACGTTGCGGTTAGCGCGTTCGTCGTTGGTGAAAATGTAGTGGTCGGGAATGAGGACGATTTTGTCTGGGTTCCAGACTTTAGCATTCTCGCCGAATTCGCGTTTGAAAACGCCGATGGTGCCGGGCCCGCAGACATCGTGGGTCATCAACACATCTGTTTCTACCCAGATATTTTCTCCGGGCTCTACTTTAGTGCGGCCTGATGCTTTGGCTAATATTTTTTCGGTCAGAGTCATTCCCATAGTGCGATCGCTCTTTTTTGTTAGATGCTACATAGTGTAATTGTAAGCGAAACATTCCCTGTTACCGAGGATACTGAGACAGGAAAATGTCTCGGATGTACTTCCAACTTTAGGGAACCGTCCAGTTTGATAGCAGTTTTCAATTGCATCGAATACCAATTGTAGGGCGGAAAATCACCACCTTACGAAAGTATGCGTAATGTTATGTCTTGTTAAATAATCAGAGTTCATTATCAGGATATAAACTATATTGGACGCAACCTAATTTAAACATTCAGTTTTGGCAGTACTAAATTTTTGTAAGATTTTGTGGAAAAGTTGAAGGGAGGAATTATTATGATTTGTGACAAATGTCAACACTTCAAAGTGCAGGTATTGGAAAGCGATCGCCTGCCGGAATTTGTACCGATGAAAAAAAAAACGCGATCGCTAAAACTATCTGCTGCGGGAACTGCGATGGGCACTCTTTTAATTCTGTTAGCACCGCCAGTTGAAGCTGCTAATCTGACATTCGTGAGCGATCGCGCGGCCTTGGGAGGGAGCGATCGCGTTGATTGGTCGATTTTAGGGCCAGTCCAGCCGCCCTTTAAAGTATTGCCCAATTCCTTCTCAGTCACCTCGGAACAAGGACTGGGAGTTAATGTCAGCATTCCCCCCACAGCAGCCCCAGGAGTGACGCCTCCTTTACTTTTTCAAACCTTGCCTTCACCAGGCATTCCCACCAACTTTGCCAGCGGCGATTTCATTTTGTTGACTGGTTTAAGACCAGGCCCGCAGCCAGCAGTAGGGAACCCCGGCCCGCTAACGATTACCTTCGATCGCCCCGTGGCGGCCGCCGGGACGCAAATAGCGGTAGATGATACATTTTTATTCACTGCATCGATCTCGGCATTTGACAGTAATAATAATTTGTTAGGCAGTTTCTCAACCCCAGGAACCTCCTCATTAGCACTAGATAATTCAGCGCCGTTTCTCGGAGTTCGCAGCGATGCTGCCAACATTTCGCAGATCGTCTATAGCAGTTCTGAGGGATCTCGCGCTTTGGGGATCAATTCGCTCAGTATTGCCGAAGCAGTGCCTGAACCTAGCAATATTGCTGCTATGATTGTTGCAGGATTGGGATTGTTGGTCGTCAAAATTAAGAGGCGATCGCTGTTGGTTAAATGATTGTTTTACCAGACCCAATTGCCGATCGCGATCGGGTGTTATAACGAAGACAAGCTCTAGTTACATGAGCAAATAAGCGATGCTCAATTGGATTGTACTTGGATGTATAGGGAAGATAATGTGCTATTATGATTTCTATATCTAGCTCATTAACTAATTTTTGTAAGTCCGATTTAAATCTATAATAATTGGAATTATTACTACCACGTCTATCACATTTAATCAAAATTGAATGGTTTGAGGGGATAAATCCGATAATTTTCCCCCACCATTTAATTGCTTGACAAGCAAAATTAACTCATATATTTACTAATACATAGGGTTAAATATCCTCGGTTATTTTGCACCTCATAAATTCTATGATGCACTATTTTGCTATCAGCAAAACTGAAAAAGTCATGGTCAAGTGTGGTAACGGTTTCGGTAGTATACAGAGTTATTGAGCGATATAAATTTCCAATAAATTCCTTGGTTTGGGCATCCATACTAATGATAAAATTCCCCTGTCACTCATACTCTTCATTTATTATGGCAAGATTTTTAAATTGTTCGTTACGATTATTTGTTATTCCTGTTGTTTGTTTGTTTTGAGCTTGACGTTTTACATATCCGTGCTTTTTTAATATTTTTTTGAACAAGCGTTAAACTGACTGTTATGCTAGGAACTTTCAGACCTTCAACTATTTCTTATTGAGTGCGATGAGTTTATTTAATTTTCTCATTCATTGGGCTGCCTGCTGTATAAAATTTTAAGAGTTCTAAAAAACTTTCATTCACACCAGGTATGAGAGACTCGCTAGTTTTTCTTAATCCTCCTTTTCGACGAATTCTGCGTTGATGAAAAGTAGTGTCTGATTCACTTTTTAATTCTTTAATGTCTTTGGCTATTGTATTTCTGCCTGCTGCCCAAATTCGGGATATGTAACTAATTCCACCATCCCCAAGTTTTTGGGTTTAAGAAAGCTGCATATCTTCGTCGCTCTTTTTCGGACAAAGATTGATAAAGTTTCCGCATCTGAGCAGTATTTTTCGAGGAGTAATACATAAATTTACCTGAATAAAATGACTGAATCCAACCCACCCATTATTAGCAAAAAAAACCAGGTGAGCATCGAATTAGGATAACTGGTGACCATCACAATCAAATGTCAAGTACATTGATATTCCCTCATTTGTTTATTATACCTTGCTTGTGTTATTAAATTTTCATTCCTTAACTAATGACTCCTGACTCTTCTTTTGAATTTCTCCGCACCGCAAAACCGGATGAATTCTTGCCGCCCGTCAGCCGCTGGATAACGGCGGGCGGATTATTTTTGTTGGCAACTTTTGGCAGTGCGATCGCACTTGCTGCTGTCGCTAAATATAATGTTACCGTCAGAGCAAACAGCAGCAGCAAATTTAAAGGCTGCCGAGGCAAATTTAAAAGCAGCCGTTTCTAAACGCGATCGCTATCAGTCAATCCAAAAAACAGGCGCTATTTCGCTGGATTTATTGGAGGAGACGAAACTTGCCGCCCAGCAGCAAGAACAAGCCGTGGCAGGGCAAAAAGCCGCCGTAGAAGCGCAAAAAAAAGCAGTTGAAAGCCAAAGAAAAACCGTTGACAGGCAGCAACAAGCTGTTAAAGTGTCGGCTGCTAAATTAAAAGTTGTTGAAGCTGCCTTGAATCCCAGTTCCGCACCCGTGGCGATCGCCCAACAGCGAATTGCTCAAGAAAAAGCCAAGGGTGAAGCAGCTTTGGCAGCGTTGAAAAAAGAACAATTAACTTCGATTCAGAGTCGCGCTGACATCGAAAATCAAATCAATCGCGATCGCCAAGAGTTCAAACAAATTGATACCGAACTTGCAAAAAATGTCGTTCGTTCTCCCGTAGACGGCACCATTCTCAAACTGAATCTGCGAAATCCCGGACAAACTGCACAACTCGGTGCGGCAATTGCTCAAATTGCTCCCGCTAATGCTGCGATTGTCGTCAAAGCTCGCGTCGCCGCTCCCGATATTGGTAAAATTGCGATCGGTCAAACATCTATCCTGCGGATTTCTGCCTATCCCTATCCCGACTACGGCGTACTAGAAGCGAAAGTTAGCGCGATCGCACCCGATGCCATTGCTGGTGAAAATAACAGTGCACCTTACTATGAAGTGACTCTTATGCCCCAAAAAACTTATTTAGTCAAGCGCGATCGGGCGATTAGCTTATCGTCGGCTAACGAACAGTGCTGTCAGTATCATATTCAAGCAGGAATGGAAGTTATAGCCTTTCTCAGAAAGATGAGGTACAATAACAGCAGTGTGTAAACCAGTTAAAAATATTTGATGATGTAACTTG
>NZ_JAUBQM010000015.1:87880-88758 GCF_036701245.1 Microcoleus sp. Pol14D4 | reverse complement strand
TGCTGCAACTGTTCTGGCGTCAGAACTTGACCTGCTGTCACCGGTACACCGCCGTTGGCTGGGTCTCCTAAAAACAGGACGGCTTGGTCTGGTGAGGGCAGGGTGTTGATGGTGTAAGAGGCGATCGACCCGTCGGGGTCGCTGCCGCCCAATCCTGTGACTAACTGGCTGCTGTTGGGTCCGAGGCTGGAGTTGGCATTGTTGGCTAAGGGCGGTTGGTTGTCTGTTGGAAGTATGGCGGCCACAGTAGCGGTAGCGGGACTGGATGCGCCGCTGTTGTCGGTAGCGCTGTAGGTGAAATTGGCTCCTGTAAAGTTGCCAGTTGTTTGGAAAAATAGTTGCTGCAACTGTTGAGGCGTCAGGACTTGACCTGCTGTCACCGGTACACCACCGTTGGCTGGATCTCCTAAAAACAGCACGGCTTGGTCTGCTGGAGGCAGGGTGTTGATGGTGTAAGAGGCGATCGACCCGTCGGGGTCGCTGCCGCCCAATCCCGTGACTAACTGGCTGCTGTTGGGCCCGAGGCTGGAGTTGGCATTGTTGGCTAATGGCGGTTGGTTGTTAGTTGGTGTTGTGGGAGTCGGTGTGGGAGTTGGTGTTGTGGGAGTCGGTGTGGGAGTCGGTGTGGGAGTCGGTGTGGGAGTTGGAGTTGTGGGAGTCGGTGTGGGAGTCGGTGTGGGAGTCGGTGTGGGAGTCGGTGTGGGAGTCGGTGTGGGAGTCGGTGTGGGAGTTGGAGTTGTGGGAGTCGGTGTGGGAGTTGGAGTTGTGGGAGTCGGTGTGGGAGTTGGAGTTGTGGGAGTCGGTGTCAGAGGTGTGGTGAATGTAGCTTGGTTGTTGGCGGGAGTGGGGTCAGTCGTAGTTGAGGTACTTCGGGCGGT
>NZ_JAUBQM010000015.1:0-87780 GCF_036701245.1 Microcoleus sp. Pol14D4 | reverse complement strand
CTGTCGAAATTGTGTAAGTAACTCTTTCACCTGGTGCTGCTGCTGCAGTCCCGCTTTTGGTGGTCACTAGGTCGGCACTAGGTGTCAGAGGTGTGGTGAATGTAGCTTGGTTGTTGGCGGGAGTGGGGTCAGTCGTAGTTGAGGTACTTCGGGCGGTGTTGCTGACGCTGCCGGATGCAGGTGCGATGAAGCTGACTGTGTTGGTGACGGTGGCTGTGTTGGTGACGCTGCCTGCGGCGAAGGTGACTATACCTGTAGCCGGATCGTAGACACCGCCGTTGGAGGGGATGACTCCTGTTAAATTCGGAAGGATGGTGTCGGTAATGGTGACGTTTTCGGCTGTGCTTGGGCCGTTGTTGACTGTCGAAATTGTGTAAGTAACTCTTTCACCTGGTGCTGCTGCTGCAGTCCCGCTTTTGGTGGTCACTAGGTCGGCAAGAGCAGCAACAATTGTAGTTGAGACTTGAGAGATGGGTTGGGAACTATTGTTGTTAGCTAGATTTGGATCAAAAGTGCTGGAGGTACTATAGGCAGTGTTAGTTAAGGCAGCACCGCCTGTTGCCGGAACTCTTGCGGTGATGGTGCGGGTTTCGCTAGCACCGTTAGCCAGAGTCGGAATCGCCGGCCAGATGACCGTCCTCGTTGTGGGATTGTATGTGGCGAGGTCGGAGGCGCCGACGAAACTTAAGCCCTCTGGGAGGGGATCTTGAATCAGGACGCTTTCGGCGCTGTCTGGCCCGTTATTTGTGGAGGTAATCGTATAGGTAATGGTGCTATTGGGTATGGCATAGAGCGGGCCTTTTTTAACAATGGAAACGTCGGCTACGAGTGTAGGCGGATCTATACTTTGGACGATGACATTGTTAACTTCGTGAATGTTTGTGTTGCCTCCTGTCGAAGCAGCAAAGCCAAATTTAAAAGTACGTGGCACTTCTCCGTTTACGATTGCCAAATTTGGTATATCGAGCAGTGTTTCGCCCGCATCAAATGTGCCGTTGCTGTCCAAGTCTAAGGCAACTGTAAGACGGTTAGGTGTTGCTGAGGTAGTCGGGAATAAGGTAACTTGGACGGATCGTTTAGCTTCAGCGCGAATGCTTGTATCTTTATTGTCTATGCCAATGGAAACGCCAGTCAAAGTGTTAGTTAAAAGACTAGAACCTAAAAATTTATAGTTTTCGGTTGGGATTATGCTTTCCCTGCCTCTAAGTCCTACTGCATCAGGTAGCTTGTCTGGAGTGTTCGAGCTGCCGCCCTGTTTTCCAGCAATAGTGCTAGAATAATTGCCAAACTCGTCTAATCCGACACCTAAATAACCTCCTACAATACCCGGTGAATTTGAATTAGTATTCTGAGCATAACCGAGAGATCCGCCAAAGCCTCCCGCTTTTGTTGGCGTAGCTGTTCCGTCAATCAGGAAAAAACTAATGCCATCCGCACCATCGGTGGCACCATTCACATCGGGGACATTACCTCTGTTATAGGCAAAGAAATCAAAGGTAACTCTCAGGCCCTCAGTTGCCAAGATGGGGTTGTTGTAGATTACAAAAGCTGATTGTCCAAAGGCGTTTGAGGTTAATCTCAAAGTACCTGTTCCGGCTGGATCGCCAGTCCCTAAAGCGGGAATAACGCCGCTGAGGTTTTGTGTACTACCTGCGGTTAAGCCTGGGTTAGCTGTAGTCGTGTTGCCAACTCCATATATCCAAGGCCCGATTACTGTTGAATTTTTAAATTCTTCAGCAGCTAAGGTAGCCAGGACTGATGTGTAGCTTTCTAGGACTTTTTTTTCAAAGGCTAATTCGGTATTTATTTGTCCTGTGGTAATTTCTAATTCCCAGTTGCCACCTAATGCTGCACTCCCTGTTAAATTATTGGAAGCGGCAATATTTGCTCCTGTTATTTCGCTGATTTTTTGTATGAATTTTAGACCTGATTCCCCGGCACCTGTGTTGCAACTTAACAGCAGAATACTACCTGTTTCTGTGAGAGCTTTCCCCCACTGCTGCAATTGGCGGGAATAGGTTTCTATATTGTGAATATTGAGTTCTGTTGAGCCGATTTCTACTGATGCTGATGCGCCGTGAGCAACTATTTGAATGCTGTTGAGGCTGTGCCGCGAGGCTGCAATTTCGGCAATTTGTTCGATTCCATCCCGGGTTCTATCGAGCAGGATTACTTCTGTATCGCTTTTCACTCCCCTGAGCAACTGTTGGTAGTTTTCTACTTTTGAATCCACAATCGCTAGATTTTTTCGGCTAGCAGTCTCTGTTTTATAGCTGGCTTGTCTCAAGATTTTAGTTTCCATATTGGTAGATTTCCGTGTTTGCGCGCCTGACAGATTTGGTTGGGATGGTTTTAATTTTTGGTTAATTTGGTTGCTAAATCTAAGCTACCCCTTTTCATAGATGACGATAAACTTTCAACTATAAAGTTTTAAAAATTATTTTTTAAAGATACATAATAGTTACCTCTATTTGTTATTTATGATCTTAGTCAATCATTAGACAGGATTTACTGCGATCGCCCTAGGATGTCCTGATGCGGCCCATGGCTGGAAATTCTAACATGAATAAGGGGTGACAGCCTTTGTATTAGCCAAGATGCTCTATTTTTGGGAAAAATGATATCAGGTCTAAGGTTAGTTATATGGTAAATTACTTACGGATTTATCAGCACAAGGGGTCAGACCCCTCATAGCGCTTTGCTTCGTCTGGTGATATCGAGGCTGGATCAGACAGCTTGAACCGTAAATATACTGAAAATATTAATTTCCTAAAAATTGGCAGATTTTGGCTTTGAGGTGCGATCGCTGTTGCAAGTTGAGAGGACCAAACTTCTAGAGATTTATACTTATATTTATACGAATTTGGCGTGCAGTAAACTCACAGCAATGTAATAATAGCCACTCAACGCTACAAAAGTTAATAAAAAAAACGTGGAAAATTATATATGTTAATATCAGGATTTCGGTGACAAAAAAGAACGATCGCCCTTGAATACAAAAAGAACGATCGCCCTTTACACCGTCTTTCTATCTAAATCATCAAACTGCGTCGATCGCACCCTCTAACGCGGCTTGCTAAGCGTCAATGTCGAGTTCGCGCACTAAAAAAGCCCATTCATCAGCCAATTCTTCAATCACTTTAGCAGTAGGCTTGCCGCCTCCGTGTCCCGCTTTAGTTTCTATCCGAATTAACACGGGTTTTTCTCCCGCGTGGGTTTCTTGCAAAGCAGAAGCAAACTTGAAACTGTGGGCCGGAACCACGCGATCGTCGTGATCGGCAGTTGTAATCATTGTCGCCGGATAAGCCGTTCCCGGTTTGAGGTTGTGCAGGGGAGAATAGCCGTAAATTGTCGGGAATTCCTCGGCATTTTCGGGAGAACCGTATTCCGAAGTCCAGGCCCAACCAATGGTAAACTTGTGGAAGCGCAGCATATCCATAACCCCGACTGCGGGCAATGCCGCACCGAACAATTCCGGTCGCTGAGTCATGCAAGCCCCTACTAATAAACCGCCGTTGCTTCCACCTGCGATCGCCAATTTGGCCGGTTTGGTGTACTGGTTTTCGATTAGCCATTCAGCCGCGCCGATAAAGTCGTCAAACACGTTTTGCTTGTTCAACTTTGTCCCTGCTTGGTGCCATGATTCGCCGTACTCGCCGCCGCCCCGCAAACAGGCGATCGCATAAACTCCCCCCAGATCCAACCACACCACATTGCTAATGGAAAAACTCGGAGTTAGCGACACGCCAAAACCGCCGTATCCGTAAAGATAAGTGGGGTTATTGCCATCAAGCTGCAAGCCTTTTTTGTGGGTGATAAACATCGGTACTTGCGTGCCGTCTTTGCTGGGATAAAATACTTGCTTTGTCTCGTAATCGTCGGGGTTAAAATCTACATTCGGCTGGCGGTAAATTGTGCTTTCGCCTGTCACCATTTTGTAGCGGTAAATAGTGTTTGGTGTAGTGAAACTCGTGTAAGCATAAAAAGTTTCGGTATCGTGCCGCTTGCCGTCAAATCCTCCCGCCGAACCGATTCCCGGCAAAGCTATTTCTCGCGCGAAACAGCCGTCTAAGTTGAAGATTTTAATTTTGGTGTAAGCGTCTTTCAGATAAGAAGCCACAAATTGATTGTTGAGGATGCCAATACCTTGGAGGGTTTCGGCTGCTTCGGGGATAATTTCTGTAAATTTCCCTTGACTGTCATCGCCAGCGAGGGATAAAGGAGGGGGATTGTTGGTGTCGATCGCAATTACCCGGCCGCAGGGTGCATTTAAGTCAGTTTGAAACCAGAACAGAGGGCCGTCATTGTCGATGAAGCTGTACTCTGCCTCGAATTCGTTAATCAGTTCTACAACAGGCGATTCAGGGGCAGTTAAGTCTTTATAGAAAATCAGGTTTTTTGTTTCAGTTCCCTGCCAAACTGATATAATTAGATATTTGCCGTCTTCAGTGACGCCGCCGCTAAATCCCCATTCTTTTTGGTCGGGGCGATCGTAGATTAATACGTCTTCAGATTGGGCTGTTCCTAACTTGTGATAAAACAGTTTTTGGTAATAGTTAACATCTTCGAGTTTGGTTTTTTCGTTGGGTTCGTCGTAGCGGCTGTAAAAAAAGCCTTGACCGTCGTGAGTCCAAGAGGCGCCTGAGAATTTCACCCACTTTAAATGATCCGATAAATCTGCACCTGTTTCGATATCGCGGACTTTCCATTCTTGCCAATCCGAGCCGGAGGTAGACAAACCGTAAGCCATATATTTGCCGTCTTCGCTGATAGCTACGCTACCCAAAGCAACGGTTCCATCTTCTGAGAGTGTGTTGGGGTCAATTAATACTTTGGGTTCGCTGTCGAGGGAGGTTAAAGTATAGAGTACGGATTGATTTTGCAGACCGTCATTCTTGTAGTAGAAATAGCGAGATCCTTCTTTGAAAGGTATGCCGTATTTCTCGTAATCCCAAAGTTGAGTCAGGCGCTGTTTGATTTTTTCCCGCGCCGGAATTTCGTTGAGGTAGCCGAAGGTGACTGCATTTTGGGCTTCCACCCAAGCTTGGGTTTCCTCTGAGTCAGGATTTTCCAGCCACCTGTAAGGGTCGGGTACTTGGACGCCGTGGTAGTCGTCTGTTTGGTCGATTTTGCGGGTTGTGGGGTAGGTGAAAGGTCGATCGAATTTGGTCATGATTTTTTACTACTCTCGGTAACTTTTTCCAGTTTACCCTTTCGCGGGAGTGACGACAGGGAACAACGAAACTCAAGACCAAATAGCAAATACCAAATACCCGACAGGTTTCAACCTGTCGCTACACAGACAAAACCCGCCGACGCGGGTTTCATATCTTACAAATTTGTCATTACGAGCCTCAGCGAAGCAATCGCAAAAACTTAGGATATAGCTGTTGTCGCATCAATTGTAAACTCTTCATCCTCTCTTCTCTTCCTTTGTTTCCTTGGCGTATTCGCCGTTCGTTTCTCTTATTTTTAAATCAGCCATCACCCGTTTTCAACTAATCCAACTCCCTCCTTCCTTCCAAAGCGCGAGCCAATGTAACTTCATCGGCATATTCCAAATCTCCCCCCATCGGCAAACCAAAAGCTATGCGCGTCACTAGGGTAAAAGGTTTTAATAAGTGACCGATATAAAGAGTAGTAGTTTCGCCTTCCACGCTGGGACTAATAGCAATAATTACTTCCTTAATCTTTTGCTGGCTGACGCGCCGGACTAATGGTTGAATGTTCAATTGTTCCGGGCCAATTCCATCCATCGGCGATATAACGCCGCCAACAACATGATATTTACCCATATATTCCCGCGTTTTTTCTAAAGCGATTACGTCGCGGGATTCTGACACTACACAAATGGTATGAGTGTCGCGGTTGGTATTGCGGCAAATTTCGCAAACAGGGTCAGCAGATAAGTGAAAGCATACTTGACAGAAACCTACTTGCTGTTTGGCATCAATCAAAGATTTAGCTAGGGCTTGCACTTCTTCTTCCGGTCGTTTCAAAATATGTAAAGCTAAACGCTGGGCTGTTTTTGGGCCGACTCCTGGCAAGCGCTGCAATTGTTCGATTAAACGAGCTAAAGGTCGAGTGTACATTAAAAATTGGCGGTAATTGGTAATATCATTTCTGGTTGATTCGCGATCGTAGAATTGGCGCGATGTAGGGGCGGGTTTTACCAACCATCTATGTTTTAAACTAAGTATATCATAAACTCGTCCCGCCCATACACGGATGACTATTGACTAATTTACCCTCCACTAATTTTAGCTTTGTAGCCTAACTTTGTGATAATTTCTAGAAGCTTTTGCTTGTGTTCGCCTTGAATTTCGATTTCATTATCTTTGACTGTGCCGCCAGTACCGCATTGGGCTTTTAGCTGCTTGGCTAAAGTTGCTAATGTTTCGGGTTTTTCCTGAAAGCCGCTGATGACTGTAACTGTTTTGCCGCCTCGTCCTTTTCGGGATGCTTCGATTTTGAGGTTTTGTTGATTGGGGGGAACTTCGGCAACTCCCCGTTGGAGGGCTGCCGAGTTGTCAACGCTGCCAAATTCGGAGTAAACTATTCGTTTGCCCTCGGTTGTTTTGCTGTCAGAATCTTTGCGTTTTGATGCTGCCATAGGTTAAAATGCTTGAACTTTTTTTACTGGTATTTCTAGTTTTAGCGGATTGGGGTATGGTTGCGATCGCTCGGAATGCGCTCTATCTTCTACTTATTGTATTAGCCCGTCAAGCGTTCAAGGAATTATAATGAAATTTGTTCGATCGCCTCAAGTCCACAACCAATTTGGTACGATCGACACCAAGCCTATAGCTTACCCGCGAATCTAAAAAATCTAAAATCTAAAATCTAAAATCAAATGACTGTCACTCCCCTGCCTCTCACCACCGAAACCAGCGCCCAACGCCCCGACTCCCTCGGCAGATTCGGCAAATTCGGCGGCAAATACGTCCCCGAAACCCTGATGCCGGCGTTATTTGAACTAGAAGCCGCTTTCCACAAATACAGCAGCGAACCGGAATTTCAACAGCAACTTCAACAATTGCTCAAAGATTATGTCGGCCGCCCCAGCCCTTTGTATTTTGCGGAACGCCTCACCGAGCACTACGCTAAAGCAGACGGAACTGGCCCGCAAATTTACCTCAAACGCGAAGATTTAAACCACACCGGAGCTCACAAAATCAACAATGCTTTAGCTCAAGCATTGCTCGCAAAACGCATGGGCAAAAAGCGGGTAATTGCTGAAACTGGTGCCGGCCAACACGGCGTTGCTACCGCCACAGTTTGCGCTCGTTTCGGTATAGAATGCGTTGTCTACATGGGCGTTCACGACATGGAAAGACAGGCTTTAAATGTGTTTAGAATGCGCTTGATGGGAGCAGAAGTGCGGCCGGTGGCGGCGGGTACGGGAACGCTGAAAGATGCGACTTCCGAAGCGATTCGCGATTGGGTGACAAATGTGGAGACAACTCATTACATTCTCGGTTCGGTAGCGGGCCCGCATCCTTACCCGATGATGGTGCGCGATTTCCATGCGATAATCGGTCAAGAAACCCGCGCTCAATGTCAAGAAAAGTGGGGTGGTTTGCCAGATATTTTATTAGCTTGCGTCGGCGGCGGTTCTAATGCAATGGGTCTTTTCCACGAGTTTGTCGGGGAAGAAACTGTCAGATTGATCGGTATTGAAGCGGCGGGCGAAGGTGTGGAAACTGATAAACACGCTGCTACTTTGACTAAGGGAAGTGTGGGAGTTCTGCACGGGGCAATGAGTTATTTGCTGCAAGATAATGAAGGTCAAGTGATTGAGCCACATTCGATTAGTGCGGGTTTGGATTATCCGGGTGTGGGACCGGAACACAGTTATTTGAAGGATGCGGGCAGGGCTGAATATTATAGCGTAACTGATGCAGAAGCACTGGGAGCATTTCAGCGGCTTTCGCAGTTGGAGGGGATTATTCCGGCTTTGGAAACAGCTCACGCGATCGCCTATTTAGAGACTCTGTGTCCGCAGCTAACAGGCAATCCGCGCATTGTGCTTAACTGTTCCGGACGCGGCGACAAAGACGTGAACACTGTAGCGAAGGTTCTGAATATCTAGGTTAGCGGAATGTGGGGCGATCGCTCTGTAGGAATTGGTAACAATTAACTTTATTTCTCGTTTGATTTCATGTCCAAAGGTTTGATTTCGATTTGCTTGGGATTGTTGACAATCCTGCCAAAGTGTGACACCTCCATTCCTACGCGATCGCTGCCACAAACTCCCATGAATACTAATGTTGCTTCGAGTGCTATTACTGACTTAGAAAAAGCGGTTAACCAACAGATCAATCAATACCGAGCATCTAAAAAGTTGCCGCCGCTGAGTATCGATCCGCGAATCAGTCAGATAGCAAGAATTCACAGCGAAGATATGGCTAAGGGTAAAGTAAGTTTCAGTCACGATGGATTTGAGGGGCGGGCGAAAGCAATTACGATTCCTTATAAAAGTGTAGCTGAAAATCTTGCTTACAATTTTGGCTACAGCGACCCGGTACGCAATGCTGTTGAGGGTTGGATTAAAAGTGACGGCCACCGCAAGAATATGGAAGGTCAGTTTAATGTGACAGGTATTGGAATTGCCAAAAATGCCAAAGGTGAGTATTATTTTACTCAGCTTTTTGTTCTCAGTCGGTAATTTGAAGGAAGAAGGAAGAAGGAAGAGCGAAGAGGGAAGAAGGCAGAAGGCAGAAGGCAGTTAACAGTCAACAGTCAACAGTTAACAGTCAACACTCAACAGTTAACAGTCAACAGTCAACAGTCAACAATTACTAATAATGGAATTTGCAGATTTTCAAGTGTGCGATCGTGATATTCCCGATTCTCTCTTATCTTACTATTTGACAGCAGAGGCGATCGCCGTTGATACGGAAACAATGGGTTTGATGCCGTGGCGCGATCGCTTGTGTTTGGTTCAGTTGTGCAATCCCGAAGGTAAAGTTGCAGTGGTGCGGATTGCCAAAGGCCAGACAGCAGCACCGAATTTAAAGAAGTTAATGGAAGCTGAAAATATTGAGAAAGTATTTCATTTTGCGCGCTTTGATATGGCAACAATGCGTTACAATTTAAGTATTGACATTGCACCAGTTTTCTGCACCAAGCTAGCTAGTAAACTTGCTAGAACTTATACCAACAGACACGGATTGAAAGAATTAATTCTAGAACTCGAAAAGGTAGAATTAAATAAAACATCTCAAAGTTCCGACTGGGGAAATGCGACTAATCTTTCGGACGATCAACTAAATTATGCTGCTAATGATGTTCGCTATTTGCTGAGCGCTAAACAAAAGTTGACTGCTATGTTGCAGCGAGAAGAACGCTGGGAAATTGCACAGAAATGTTTTCAGTGTTTGCCAGTTTTTGTGAGTTTGGATTTATTGCAGTACAAGGATGTTTTCGAGCACGGCTAATACCATTTTAGATTTTAGATTTTAGATTGGGAATGAATGATGACTACCAGGGTTTAGATGACGGGCATACAGTTGCATTCTTTTTGGGAAATTGTATAATATTGTGTCACCTCGCACAACTGCCATCAAATTGTTTTGTAGTGAAGACTTGAGTTATCATAAAACTCGCTTGGACTTGAGTCCTCACTACAAACGTAATTATTATTATTTGACCCGACTTGATGTGATATCAAATCCGGTAGCATTGGAATTATTCCTCTCTGTATTCTCTCCCTCTGCGTTCTCTGCGCCCTCTGCGGTTAAATCATTCCGATACAACCGGAAACGATATGAGTTAAAAAAAATTCAAAACAGTGATCTATTGCTGATTATGGCTAATCGGGATTGTGTTCGTGCAGTAAAGCTTCAATTTGGTCGTCAACATTTCTAATCACCTGTTCCAAAGCGGGCAACCCCTCTAAAGGCACAGGAGAAAGCCGAGTTCGATCGCGAATTTGATTCACTTTCCGCTGCAATTCTTCGGCCAGCCGCAGGGCGTCCCGACTCAAAGTAGACAACTGCTGTTGCTGGTAAAACCTCAAAGCTGCCCCCCGCAAAACTTGCAGGGTGGCTTCTTCCTTGCCGCCCACCGTCATTACCCGCAAGCGCAACAGCAAATGAGTGTTTTGATATATGCGCTCAACTTCGACTTGTTTGGGCTGTTCCACCGGGCAAACAGGCATATCTGTCAGCCGCTTCAACTCGTCGATGACCTCTTGGAAAAGGACGATATCGATACCTTCGAGCATCGATTTCAAAACGCCATCTTGACTCCAAAGAATGCGACCTTGGGACTGGTGCCGCTCAAAAAACAGGCGGCCGATACCCTCTCGCAACACTCTACCGAGCAATTCTTCCAGCAGTTGGGGCGCGGGCAAAGTTGCCAAAACTTCGACTGGGCTTGACAAGTGCAAAGCCTCGACATTCAAAACCGATAGCTGTGTCGGTGTTGGGGGAACCTCAGCGCCAGCAGGTTTAAACCGCTCAGGAGCGGGCATCGAGGCTTCTGGCACAGACAGGAGCGTTGCTGCATTGGGGCCTGAAGTTGCGGGTGCGGGATTTTTTGGTGTTGGGGCTGGTGCGGTTTCTGTCTGGCTCGGTTCTCGGAGCTGGTTCCCGTGCAGCAAGTAAGCTGAGAGCATCGAGCGCTGAGTTTCCGAGGCAATTGGCTCTGTTGTGACTGAGCAATTCATGTAAGCTAAAATCCGCTGCACGTAATCCAAGGCGGAGTCATCTTGGGCATCGACTACGCCCAATTTAAACTGATTACCTTCTAGAGATAAAGGCAAAACTTGATAGTAAAGGCAAGCTTCAAAGGGGACAACTGTATCGATTAGGTGAAATATTCGATCGGAGTCCATTGTAGCTGCGGAGTCTGTTGAAGATGTATGTACCATTAGCTGCTTTGTAGTTGGAAGCGCGATCGAGCGCGACGCACCAACCTGATGCGATAAAATTAAACGCTGCAACTTCCCTGACGGAGGAATTGGCCTAACAACCGGAAGCTTTTATTAAAGAAAAATCCTTAGTCCCAGAATTTTCTCCCTTCTGTATTGCAGCCTCAAACTCTACCAACAGATTGAGAACTAGATGATGACTAGCGCAGTCTAGACCCACTATCATCGATCGCCCGAGATTGATGCCCGTGGCTGGCAACAATAGAATTATGTCTTTAATGCACAAGTATTAGAGATGCACCACAACCGATGATTTACGGGCAACCGCTGAATTTAGGATTGGTTAAAAAATCCTCAAAAGTCGATCGTGCTGCTAGTATCTTACCTCAGAGAGCTGACTGCGATCGTCTCAAAGCGCGATCGTCACGGCAGGGCTACAAAATCCCGATCGATCTAACCTGATTTGATACAAGCGGCATCGCCCGGTTTTCCACAGGGAAACTCGCAGTAATCTGTGGCTGTTCGGGAATTGATTTGTAGCGCGGATTCTGAAAAATGCTACCGCCAATTAACAATTAGCAATTGCCTGCCACCCATTACCAATCTACTCGTTGCGGAGCGATTGAGCTGCTAAATAGAGTTTGCTCCACTCGCCGATGACTTGATTGGTTTTCAGCTTTAATTCCGATGCGATCGCCTCTACACTTTTCCCTGCTTTCAGCGATTCTACCAACTGCCGCTGCACCGGCGTGAGGTTTTCTAAATATTGCTGCCACTGAGCCGGAGTCAAGCCCAAACTGTGTTCTTGGAGCGAAGTTTCCAGCCAGTTGGCGACTAATTCCGGTGCTTGTTTGACCGCAAAAACCCGAATCGCGTGGTAACTGACTTTTTCTCGCAAGCGGTAAATTTGCTTGATCGGAACCTTCAACTCCTCGGCAATTGCCTCTTGGGAACGGCCTTGCAGGTAAAGCCGCAGCCACCGGGAAGCCAGGGGATCGACTTCAGCGGCCAAGTAATTCTCAAATTCTTGTTGGACAATCTGCCGCTGAGTTTGCTGCTCTTCCCAAGCTTGATTTTCTCGATACTCGGACATTGCCTGTTCGTCTAGCAGGCTGAGCGGTTCGTCTGTATCGTCGGGTAGAACCTGTTCCGACACCAGCCGCACCCAGTCTCCTGCAGGCACTTGCGTCAACCCGCCCCGCTGGGCACGCCGCAAGTAGTTGACAAAACGGTACACCAGCAGCGGCTGGTTGCGGATCGGGCGCAAGCAGTATTCTTCTGTGCTCGCTAGCAGCAAAGCATTTCGCAAACGTCTGTCTGAGGTGCATTCGGCAATCCAGGCGACTTGCTGCTGCAGGTAGCGATCGGAATTGAGCATTTCCTGAATCACTTCTTGCAGTACCTCCACCGCACTCCGCTGTCTGTCGCGACTCAGGGACACCCACGCTTGGATTTTTTGCCGGAGGACAACTAAACCGCCGAGCCGCCCGATCAAGTTGCGGTAAGCTTTTTCTGGCGGTACTCCCAGATACCGAGAAATCAAAATTCGATATAAAAAGTCGATCGCCCCAGAGGCGACAGACAATTGAGTTGGGCTAAGAGTGTCAAATCTTTCGGGCTTGTCTCCCAACAGCCAGCGGACAACACTCTCGCGGGTGCTAGAATTTTCGTCCGGGCAATCTTGTTCAAGTCGTGACTTCCAATCTTGTCCTAGTCTTTCCGCCAAGGTCATGGGCTGTCGAGAATATTGTCTTTCACCCCCGATTTTACGTGGTATCCTGGATTTTTGAGTATTTTTCAGATATACGATCCTCTTCTGCAAGCTTCGCCAACAGGCGATCGGATAAATTACCTTAAATTACCCTAAACAAAATTCCCTTACGGTGCGATATGCCTAACTTTTTATTAGAACTCGGTACAGAAGAATTGCCCGCATCTTTTGTCGCAGGCAGCGCCCAGCAGTGGCAGCAACTTGTACCTGCAACGCTGGCAGAAGAATCCTTGACAAATGACTCTATTAATGTATACGCTACTCCGAGGCGTTTGGCAGTTCTCGTGAAAGGGCTGCCAGTTCAGCAATTAGATAGAGAAGAAGAGGTAAAAGGGCCGCCCGCGAGTTCGGCTTTTAAAGATGGCAAACCGACGAAAGCAGCCGAAGGTTTTGCGAAAAAGCAGGGCGTAGAAATTGATGCTTTGGAAGTTCGCGCTACCGATAAAGGCGATTTTGTGTTTGTGCTCAAAAAGATTCCGGGGCGGATGACCGCGGATATTTTGACAGAACTTGTGCCGCAGTGGATTAACAAGTTAGAAGGCAAAAGATTTATGCGCTGGGCCGACGGAGATTTGAAGTTTCCGCGCCCGATTCGATCGCTAGTGGCGCTGTTGGATGATACTGTACTGCCAATTACATTGGTGAGCGGTTCGGATACGGTCAAGAGCGATCGAATTTCCCAAGGACACCGGGTGTTACATCCGCAGCCTGTCTCGATTCCCCAAGCCGAGGATTATGTCGAGTGTCTGCGGGCTGCTTGCGTGGAGGTCGATCGATCCCAGCGCAAAAATCAAATTAAAGCACAAGTAGAAGCCGCAGCAACAAAACAAAGCGGTTACGCCGACATTACGGAAGACTTGTTAGAAGAAGTCACAGACTTAGTAGAATGGCCGAACGCAGTTGTCGGGAAATTTGACGAAGAATTTTTGATATTGCCGCCGGAAGTAATCACCACAATTATTGTCACAAACCAGCGCTATTTTCCGATTCTCAAAAGCCCGGATTTTCCCGAACTGCTGCCCTATTTTATTACAATTTCCAACGGCGACCCGGCTAAAGCGGCGATTATTGCTGCTGGTAACGAGCGAGTAGTGCGGGCGAGATTGGCAGACGGTCAGTTTTTCTACAAAGCAGACTTGGTAAAGCCTCTAGAGGATTATTTGCCCAAGTTGGCAACAGTTACTTTCCAGGAAGATTTGGGGACAGTACGCGCAAAAGTCGATCGTCTGTGCAAAATTGCCAGCCTCATCGCCACTCAACTGCAAATAACAGGCGAAGAACAAGCTTACATAGCAAGAGCAGCCTTACTTTGCAAAGCCGACCTCGTAACCCAAATGGTTTACGAACTTCCCGAAATGCAAGGAATCATGGGGCAGAAATACGCCTTAGCAAGTGGCGAATCGGAAGAAGTAGCCACAGCAATTTTTGAACATTATTTGCCCAAAGGTGCGGGCGACAATTTGCCGCAAACTCTGACTGGTCAAGTTGTCGGAATAGCCGACAAATTAGATACTTTAGTCAGCATCTTCGGCTTGGGAATGTTGCCGACTGGTTCATCCGACCCCTTCGCTTTGCGCCGCGCCGCTAATGCAATAATTAACATTATTTGGGCGGCTCAGTTGCCAATCAATTTGCACCAGTTGCTCGCAGAAGTTGTTGCCGAATTTACCGCAGCGCGCCCGGAAACACCAGCGGAGTTGCTATCACAGTTATACGAGTTTTTCTTACAAAGAATTCGGACTTTGTTGCAAGAAGAAAAGAATGTAGATTACGATTTGGTAAATGCCGTTTTGGGAGAAAACGACCCAGAATATACTGAACGAGCATTGAGAGATTTGTTGGACGCACTGGAAAGAGCACTTTTTCTCCAAGAAATCCGCAATAACCAGACTTTGGATCTAATTTACGAAACAGTCAACCGTTCAACTCGTTTGGCGGCTCAAGGAGATTTGGATAAAGTTGAATTGGAACCGAAAAATGCGGTGAAACCAGAGTTATTTCAAAAATCGTCTGAACAAGCTTTTTACGATGCAGTAGTGCAGTTAGTGCCGCAAACGCTGCTCTCCAAACAAACTCGCGATTACCAGCAGTTAGTAGATAGCTTGACTGAGATTGCTCCGACTGTCAGCAACTTTTTCGACGGGCCAGAAAGCGTTTTGGTGATGGATTCTGACCCGGAAATTAAGCAAAATCGGTTGAATTTACTGGGTTTGCTGCGGAATCACGCGCGGGTGTTGGCTGACTTTGGGGCGATCGTGAAAGGTTAAAAAATTCACGGTAAATCATCATGCTAGGGTGCGCAATGTGCACCTTATGCGACAAAAAAAATCGGGGTAAATCATCATGATAGTAAATTAGACAATATTGCAAAAGTCGTAAACTATCTTGAAAGTATCTGCGTTTATCTGCGGTTTCCCTATCTATCAAAGATTTATCCAAGAAGCCTATCATAATGGTAGGGTGCGCATTGCGCACCTTACGATAACTTTGTCAAAACAGTCATAATTTAAGCAAAATGGCCAATAGCCAACAACAGATCCCAGGTTAAGATATAAACTTATAAAACCAGGGAAATTCGCTCCACCACACACACAGCTTATGCCGATCGCTCATATCATTGGACTAGGAAAATCAGGAATTGCCGCCGCCAGACTGCTAAAACGCGAAGGATGGGAAGTAACGCTGAGCGATCGCTCATCTTCCCCAAATTTGCTGGAACAGCAACAGGAATTCGCTAACGAAGGAATTCATGTGGAGTTAGGTAAATCTTTTGAACCAGTCGAATCTCTAGAATTAATAGTAGTAAGTCCGGGCGTTCCCTGGGACAGTCCAGCATTAGTGCGCGCCAGAGAGTTAGAGATTGAAACAATCGGAGAAATGGCTCTCGCGTGGCGTTACCTCAAATCTCCTTGGGTGGGAATTACCGGCACTAATGGCAAAACTACTACTACTGCTTTAATTGCGGCTATTTTTGCAGAGGCCGGGCTTTACGCTCCCGCTTGCGGCAATATTGGTTATGCTGCGTGCGAATTAGCTTTAGCCGAAAAACCACCGGATTGGGTAATCGCAGAAATCAGCAGCTATCAGATAGAATCATCGCCATTTGTAGCGCCGCGAATCGGAGTTTTGACGACTTTGACGCCGGATCACCTCAGCCGCCACAAAACTTTAGAAAATTACTACAACATTAAAGCGCATTTGCTGAAAAAGTCTGAATTGCAAGTAATTAACGGCGACGATCCTTGTTTGCGGCAGCAAGGAGTTGACGTTTGGCCGGATGCGTGTTGGACGAGTGTCAAAGGTGAAAAAGAACTGTTGGGCGATCGCACTTTTGGAGCGTACATCGAAAACGGTTGGGTAATAGCTCAAAGCGAGAAAATTCTGCCTGCTGATTCTTTGCGGATGGTGGGAGAACACAATTTGCAGAATTTGTTAATGGCGGTGGCTGCGGCTAATTTGGCGGGGATAGATAAAAGTGCGATCGCCCGGGCGATCGCTAAATTCCCCGGAGTTTCGCACCGCCTCGAACACATCTGCACTTGGGAAGGCATAGATTTCATCAACGACAGCAAAGCTACTAATTACGACGCCGCCCAAGTCGGGTTGGCTTCTGTGAGCGCACCGGCGATTTTAATTGCGGGAGGCGATGCCAAAGAAGGGGACGATCGCGCTTGGATTGATACAATCAAGGCGAAAGCTGCTGGAGTGTTGCTAATTGGGGATGCGGCAGGTATTTTTGCCGATCGGCTCGAACAAGCAAATTACAACGCTTGGGAAATAGTCGAAACAATGGAACGAGCAATCCCGCGAGCAGCAGAATTAGGCAAACAGAACAACGCAAAAGTAGTGCTGCTTTCCCCAGCCTGTGCTAGCTTCGATCAATACCAAAACTTCGAGCAACGAGGCGATCATTTCCGCCAATTATGCCTCGAATCCCTAGTTTAGATATGTCATTGTTCGCTGTGTAAAAATTAAGAATTTTCTACACAGCGAACAGTAAAAAACTTAAATCTGCGTTAATCTGCGTCTATCGGCTTACATCTGCGGTTAAAAATTAAAACCTCTGATTTTGACCAATCTACTTTAAGTAACAGTCTTCCAAACAGTCTTAACTCTCTCCTGTTGTTCCGATTCTAGCTCGTGAAAAACTATCATTATTTCCTCATGAGTATAATCAATAATGATTGCAGCCAATTGAGCCACTGTTTCCGCTTCCAGCATGGCTGTTTTTAAATTTGCCATTGCCTCTTTATCCATTAACACTAAACTTTGAATATTGACCTCACTTTCATTTTAATTGTGTCTGCAAATGTCTTTTAATTGGCTCTGAAAATCAGCAATCTGAGCAGCACTTATTGTATCAGAATGGGACGACAATATTTTAAAGTTTTGCCTACAAAGCTGAGAGCGCAATTTTTCATCAATCTCCAGAATCTGGTCTTCGGAAGCGACATTTTTTTGCAACAAAGTTGCGATTTCCCTTTCCAGTTGGCGATTTCCTTGCTCAAAGAAATCTTGAGAGTTAGAACGAAACAAACCGCTATTAACTTGCTGAATTTGGCTAGGTGTCAGCGCTTGAGCCGAGACAGCAGCCGGAAATCCCAAAGATGCTGCTAGCCACCAGCTATAAATTATGTGTTTGAGAATGCTGTTCATCACTGTCGGGAGGATTTTTTACCTCAATTGGTTTCTCGTCTTCTGACTCGCTTGCTAATTCATCTTCTCGTTCAAGTTTTTCTTGCCAATCTACAAGCTGCTGAAAAAGTTTCGGGTTAATTTCAAATACTGGTTTGTTGGTTTCTGACATATTTACTCCTAACATTTATTACATTTAATTGGTTCCCAGGCAGAGCCTGGAAACGAGTAGAAAAACAATTATGTAGATCGCAAGCTAGGCTCAAACCTTCAGCAGCGACATAATTATCCCTGTTAAAGACCCACCAAGCAAAGTTAAAGTAGCTAAGGTACTAATGCCAAATCCTGCCGCTCTTTTTTCGGCAGCTTGATAGTAACCCCAAGCAAACAAAATGCGTCCAATTATCCAAACTGCGCCGATACCGGCGCCCCAAATTGGGCTGATAAATTGCGAGAACAGCCACAACGAGGGCAAAAATAGAATCATTTGCTCTAAGGTATTTTGCTGAACTCGCACCACTCGCTCAAAGTCTGGGTTTCCTGTCATCTGCGGGGGAGAAACTTTGTGTTTGAATCTAGCTCTGCCGACGTTGATGGTAACAACGAAGTAGAGAATTAATGCTGAAACAGTAATTAGACTAGGCCAAAGTGTCGCGTTTGCTTCTGCGAGCATGATTCGGTATTCTTAGGGTGGAGTAGATATCTTGATTATAAATCAATTATTGCCGATCGCGTTATTCATCGCCCTGCCGTCATTCAAGGCCGGGGATGTGATTCAACTGCTGGGTATTAGTGGCGCGGCAATTGCTTTAGAGTTCCGGGACATCCTCAAAAACTTGCGGGCTGGGATTTTGATTCTTTTGACTGCACCTGCACAGGGATACAAGCCCCCGACTCTTGTCGTGATTCGCCCCAAATTTTAGACTTATTTTCAAGCTCGTAGATTCATCTGTGGAGTAAATCTCAAATCTCAAATCTCAAATCTCAAATCGACTGACCTTACCTGCATAGAGATACAAGCCCCCGACTTAAGGAGATTATTTTGCTCAACAATATTCTAGACCGTCTTAAATATTTCACCAGGAGCAGGATTCCTCGAGAGCATTTAAAGCAAATACGAGTTGACTTGTTGGCAGAATCAACCCTAGATATTAACTATCTTGTCTTAATTCTCGGCTCCTGTATAATCGCCACCTTTGGACTGCTGGCCAACAGTGCAGCCGTCATTATCGGTGCTATGATCATTGCGCCTCTGATGTTGCCAATCCGAGGGTTAGCATTTGGAGCGGTAGAAGGTAACGTTGTCCTCTTCCGCAAAGGTTTAATTGCATTAGCAGTCGGGACGCTGCTAGCAATTTTTCTAGCTTGTTTTTTGGGCGCTTTGGTACAACTTCCCGACTTTGGGAGCGAAGTTCTAGCTCGTTCTAAACCTACATTACTAGACTTAGGAATTGCGATCGCCGCTGGGGGAATCAGCGGCTATGCAAAAGTTCAGCCCAAAGTTTCTGCTACTCTGGCGGGAACTGCGATCGCCGTGGCTCTCATGCCGCCAATTTGTGTTATAGGTTTAGGCTTGTCTCAAGCTAATTGGTCGCTCAGTTTGGGAGCAAGCCTCCTGTATCTTACTAATTTGCTGGGAATTACTCTTTCCTGTATGCTAACCTCTTTAATGGCCGGCTACACCCCCCTGCATCGCGCCGGTAAAGCCCTCTTGTGGGCGCTAGCATTGACGGCTATACTTGTGATTCCTCTGGGCGTGAGTTTTGCGGAATTGATCGAGCAAGCGCAACTCGAAGCCAGTCTGAAGCGGGCGTTGCTTAACCGCACTATTACTTTTCAACGGGTGGAACTGATTGCAACTGATACTAACTGGTTGACGAAACCGCCAGAAGTGCGTCTGATTGTTCGCAGCAGCGAAGCTTTGACACCCAAACAGGTTCAGCTTTTAGAAGCATTTGTCGAAAAAGAAATGGGTCAACCATTTACCCTAATTTTTCAAGTCAGTCAAGTTGAAGAAGTGCGGCGATCGACGCTGAATAAGTCTGGCTCAAAACCGAATTCTTAACTATTTTATTCCTAATTGTATGACCCCAGAAACTCTAATTAACGAAGCGACTATCGAAGGCAATCTAAAGAAATTTCTTTTAGTGCTATTAGTTTCCTTAAGTGTGGCGATACTGCCGCAACTATGGGGCTGGTTGCGCCAAATTCCCTACACGCTGCTTTTAGTAATTGTCGGGTTGGGCTTGGCTTTTATAGACGTGCGATTGGTGTCACTCTCGCCCGAACTGATTCTGTTGATTTTTTTGCCGCCTCTTTTGTTTGAAGCTGCTTGGAATCTGGAATGGTCTAAACTCAAGCGGGATTTAGTGCCGATCGCTCTTTATGCGGTTTTGGGTGTTGTTATTTCCGTTGCTGGCGTGGCTTTTGCTCTCAACCAAATAGCGGGAGTTTCTTTAGCGATCGCCCTGTTGGTAGGAGCTAGTATATCTGCTACCGATCCAGTTTCAGTTATTGCATTGTTTCGGGAACTGGGAGTTGAAAAACGCCTAGCTTTGCTGGTGGAGGGAGAGAGTTTATTTAATGATGGCATTGCTGTTGTTGCCTTTAGTTTTTTGGTGGGATTCTCTTTAGGGACGGATGAAGTTGGCATCCCATTTCTGGTGGGGCGTTTCTTAGCTTTTGTGGGAATTGGGATTACTGTCGGGAGTGCGATCGGTTTTGGGATATCCTATCTCACCCAACGGTTTGATTTACCTTTGGTGGAACAATCGTTAACCTTAGTTTCCGCCTACGGCACTTATATAATTGTGGAGGATTTAGGCGGTTCTGGGGTAATTGGTGTGGTGGTGATGGGCTTGATATTTGGCAATTTCGGCTCTCGTATCGGTATGCAGCCCAGTACCAGGCTGGCGGTAACACAATTTTGGGATTTTGTGGCGTTTTTTGTAAATTCCATCATGTTCCTGCTGATTGGCGATCGGATTAGTTTTGCTGGTTTGCAAGCGAATTTAGGAGTAATTGGCATAACTGTGGCGGCGATGTTTGTGACGCGAGCGATCGCTATTTTTGGTTTAGGATGGTTGAGCAATAGGTTGGCAAAATCAGAAATTTCATTAGCCGATAGAACTGTGATTTGGTGGGGAGGATTGCGGGGTTCTGTCTCGATTGCTTTAGCTTTGAGCGTGCCGGATATTTTCCCAGATCGGCAAAAAATTATTGCGATCGTGTTTGGTGTAGTTTTATTTACGCTGCTAGTACAAGGTTTAACCACGAAGGCGCTGCTGGAAAAACTGGGGTTGTTGAACAACCAGGAGTTCCGCCAGGAGTATCTGGAGGCGATCGCCCAACGTGTTGCTCTCAACCGGGTTCTCAAGCATCTATCTGAAGTATCGGGCGATCGTAAAATCGAGCCTGAGTTTTCCAATCATCTCGTGAGTCAGCTTCAAGAAAAATTAAACTTGCTGCAAGCAGAAATCAATCAAATGTACGATCGATCTCCTGAACTGCGGCAAATGACTATCGACAAACTCGAAGGGGATTTGCAGGCAATAGAGGCTGATACTTATGCTGAATTTGTGCGATCGGGTCAATTGAATGAGCTGCCTGTTTCTGTGTTGCGGCAATGTTTTCAAGATCGGAATGATAAAATTGTTTCTTAATAGATTTTTGAGGGGCGGACAGGGTATAATTCCAGATATTGTAGGGTTCGTCAGCCTACGATAATTTGAATATGAGCTAGATCATAGAAAGATTGGGGATAATTTGGCAAACTGAGAGTAAGGTTAAATAGGAGGTCAATTTAATGACCAATACTGCTCTCAATTTTAAGACTGCACCCGGACATGAAGTTCTGGCGGCGGCGGGTAAGAAAATGTTGAGGCCGGGGGGGAAATTTGCTACGGAACAGTTATTTGAATGGGCGGATTTTCAGCCAGGGGAGACTGTTTTGGAGTTGGCTGCTAGTTTTGGATATAGTTCGATCGCCCTTGCTGAACGTTTTGGTGTAAAAGTAGTGGGAGTTGAGAAAAATCCCCAGAGTGTGGCCCGCGCTCGTGCTAATGTTGCAGCAGCCGGTTTGAGCGATCGAGTGGAAATTGTGGAAGGAGATATTTTTCACTTGGATCGGATTTCCCAACAGTTTGATTGGGTTTTGGCTGAAGCTATCCTGACAATGCAGTCGCCGTCAGGGAAAGCTAAAATTGTATCGGGAATTTGCGATCGTTTAAAACCAGGCGGCAAGTTTCTCTCTCACGAACTTTTAGTTAAAAACCGAGAATCAGAAATTCACAAAGCTTTATCAGAAGTGATTCGCGTCAATTCAACGCCTTTGTCTGAGTCTGGCTGGATTGCTGTTTACAAAAAGGTGGGTTTGCAAGTAGAAAAGTGTCAAACCGGGGCGATGGGGCTCCTCAACTTGTCGCGAATTCTGCAAGATGAAGGGTTTGTGGGTACGGTGCGGATTTTGTGGAATATATTAAGTCGATCGCAAATTCGCGATCGTATCTTAGCAATGCGTCGAGTTTTCCAGCATTACCAACAGGATCTAGGCTACATCCTTATCTCTGCCAAAAAACAATCTTAACCGACTCAATCGATTTTCGATTTTCGATTGAAGAAAGTGAAGCCACTGATAAATTCGAGACTTGTGACCAAATTAATTAATTGTCAAAAACTATGACTACTACTCTTTTACCGCTACAATCTTCAGCAATCCAACTCCGAGACGCAATTGAATATCCCGCCGCCGGAGTGCTGAACAAAATTTTACTAAAAGACAATAATTGTCAGTACAGTTTATTTTGTCTGGCAGCAGGAACGGAAATTTCGGAACACTCTTCGGCAAGGAATGCCACAGTTAATATCATAGAAGGAAAGGGGATTTTGACTTTGGAAGGGAAGGATATTTTTTTGGAACCGGGGGTATTTATCTTCATGCCCGGTCAAGCTCTTCACGCTTTGAAAGCCGAACAAAATTTGGCGTTTATTTTGACACTTTCTGAGGCCAATTAATTTCCGCACTATTGCTTGGGGGGCGGGTTTAATCAACCATAATTCCCTAAAATCAATAATCTTATAAACCCGCCCCGATTCACAGATTGTGGGGGCGGTTTTATATAGTGAATAGCAGTCAAATAGTCTTTTTGAAACCCGCACTACACGAATTGGGATTGTAATATTTAGTCTATTTCATCTCCCGAGGCGATATCCTCCAATTTTTCCCAATCCAATACAATAATTTTACCGCCTCGACTGTAGGATACAAACGGCTTGAGTTTCTTAAACAACCGCACGCATTCTTCGTAGGTAATTCCAATACTGCGAGCAATTTGATAGTAGGGAAAACGTTTTTCTAAACATACACTATTATCCGCAATCTTCGTACCTTGCTCGACGGCAAAGTAATGAATAAATCGGGCCAGCCGCACGATCGCCCTTTCCGACACCAAACCGTGCACAGTCTCGTGCAGTTGCTGCAACCGCTGGTTGAAAACCGCCAATATTCGCAAAGCAATCTCAGGATTTTCCCGAATTGCTGCTAGCAAAACTTCCCGTTCTGTGGTAAGAACTTCCACATCAGTTTCTGCCGTCACCGTTGCGGGGGCAATGCCGTTGCCTAGCAAAGCAGGTGCGGCAAAAATATCTCCCTGAAATAAAGTGCGGAGAATTGTTTCTTTGCCCGCCGCCGCTGTTTTTACAACCCGCAGAGAACCGCTCAAAAGAGTGTATAATTTTTCGGGGATGCGATCGCCCTCATACATCACAACTTCTCCCTGTCGGTAAGTCCGAATAGCTGTATGTTCTTGCAATCGCTCTAATTCAGTTTGGTTTAAGCTGGTAAATATTCCAATTTTAGCCAGTTGCTCAACAGTTGATTTCATACTTTTAACTCTACCCGCTCGGAGTCTATTGACAGTATAATAACGGTGAATTCAGAATATATAGAAACAAGCAGAGCCATCTACGAAAATGCAGAACCAGAATATCGGCGATATTATTTTGATGAGATAGCTGGCGGATTTGTGCTCATCCACCAACAACATAATCTTAATAATTCGGAAATCTTTCTTGCTGAAGTTTTGGCTAAAATAGGGAAGAGAGTTAGAATGTTGAGCGAGCAAGCAGCAGAGGGTGTGAGAACGCCAGATGCTGAGATAGACGGTGAGATTTGCGAATTTAAGGAGTTAACAGAATCTACGAGGAACATCAGGTATCGAGTTCAAGAAGGAATCAGCAGGGCCAAAAATCAAGGTGCATCAGTAGTTGTTTTTCACATCAACCGAGAAAATTACGATGTCTGGAAAATCAACGCTGGCATCAAACAAGGTCTGTTTTGGGATACCCAAAATCAGATTAAACAAATATTTTTTGTTGCCAACAGCAAACAAATTCAACTCATTACAAGGGAAGACTGGCAAAATGGAAGACCATTTCAGCGAATTTAAAGAAATCGTAGAGTGCGGGTTGAAAAATAATATGCCGCGAGATGCTAAATTAATTACTGTAGGGCAAATTTTATATGCTGTTACCCGCGACGATCTAACTATCAAAGAAGGTTGGCAGCTTGAAGCAATGCTGGGAGGCAGAAAAAACTGGGAAGAGGCACTTGAGTACAGCATTTTTGGCTATCCAGTAGATACAGAAATGCCATCTTTAGACAAACCTCTGGTTATTGCTGGCAAAACTTTTCATTCTCGCTTGATGACGGGGACGGGAAAATATCGCAGCATCGCAGAAATGCAGCAAAGTGTCAACGCTAGCAGGTGCGAAATTGTGACTGTCGCCGTGCGGCGAGTGCAAACAAATGCTCCCGGCCATGAAGGATTGGCAGAGGCTCTCGATTGGACTAAAATTTGGATGCTGCCAAATACTGCCGGTTGTCAAACTGCGGATGAGGCGATTAGAGTAGCTCGTTTAGGGCGGGAAATGGCGAAACTTTTAGGGCAAGAAGACAATAATTTTGTCAAGTTAGAAGTGATTCCCGATGCTAAATATTTGCTGCCAGATCCGATCGGCACTTTGGAAGCTGCAGAACAATTAGTCAAAGAAGGTTTTGCCGTTTTGCCCTACATCAATGCCGATCCCTTGCTGGCGAAACGCCTCGAAGAAGTCGGTTGTGCGACTGTCATGCCTTTAGGTTCGCCCATCGGTTCAGGGCAAGGGATCAACAATGCGGCCAACATTCAAATAATTATTGACACGGTAAATGTTCCGGTGGTAGTCGATGCGGGGATCGGAACGCCCAGCGAAGCAGCCCGAGCAATGGAAATGGGAGCCGATGCACTGTTGATTAATTCCGCGATCGCCAATGCCCAAAATTCCCCGGCAATGGCAAAAGCAATGGGAATGGCAGCAGAAGCGGGGCGGATGGCGTACTTAGCAGGCAGAATGCCGATCAAAGATTACGCGATCGCCTCTTCTCCCCAAACAGGCACTGTCACCTCCAAATAAATGGCCGAATTTTCCTGGGCGCTTTTTTGGTACAGTTGTAAACATCAAAAATATTAAGGATTGTGACTGATGCCTTACATCAAAGATGACGATGGACGCCTGAACAACTTTGCTAAAGAGCCGAAGGTGTATGAAGCCGTACCTCCCAACAAAAATCAGCAACGGAACTATATCATCATGGGAATTGCAGCAGCCATGTTGGTCGCGGGTTTGGTGTTTGTGGCTGCTTCCGTCTAAAAGCTGGGCTGAGACTCAAAGCTGCTTCAAATCGCAATTTTAAATAATCATTCAACAAACCATGTTTGCCAACCAATGGAAACATGGTTTTTGTGTTTCAATACAAAGCAGGTAGTTGCGACAATCCTGAAGCGTGCCAAGCGAGCTGGAAAGCTAAATAATATCAATTCGGGTAACACCGTTCGGGATGGGGAGTAGGGAGTAGGGAGTGGGCAGTGGGGCAATGTGGAATTATTGACCTTGACTCGATTATTCCCATCCAACCGGAAACGATATAAGACCAGCAGAAATTTGGTTCTTTGCTGTCGGCTGTCAGCTTCAGGGACTTGGGTTGCACTTAATCACACTGGTTCGCCACCCACATAAAATTGCCAATTGAAAATCTACAATCCTTTAGTCATCACCGGTGCGATTGACTGCCTTCGGGGCTTAGTTGTGAGTTATGACCGATCGAGATTTCAACTCTCAACTCTACAATCTAAAATCTACAATCCAAAATCTAAAACCTAAAATCTAAAATCGAAAATCGGCTGACCCTGATGTCTCTTCCTTCCCAAAAAGTTTCTAGCTCAAACAAGCTGATCTATCAACGCTTGAAACAGGCGATCGACCTCAATTTACGCCGTCAAATTTTTATTGCAGCCTGTGACGACTTGTGCTTGCGGGACTGTCTGGCAGCCCGCTTGCAGGCAGAATTAGCCGCAGAGAGCCCAGGCTCCGATCCTCGCTCCCCGATCGACTACCCCCGATTTGTCAGTTTGGAACTTGACTTGAGCGATCCAAATCCTTGGGGTTCCATCGCCGCATGGCTGACCCACCACCCACCGCCGCAAAACAGGGGCAGCTACAGCCCTTTGCCGGGATTTCAAATTCTTGGGGCAGAACACCTGACCAGGCAGTCAGCAGCCGTACAGTGGTCGTTCCTGAGCTATTTGAGAGACATCGAAGCAAACCTGCAAATGTGCGAGTCTACTCTGTTGCTGTGGGTGTCGCGGCCCTGGCTAAGTTCGATCGAGCAATCGGCGCCGGAATTTTGGCACTGGCGAACCGGAGTATTTGAGTTTGAAGGCGAACCAACTCCAGCTAAGGGAGACTTCGGGCACTTTGATGACTTCGGGCACTCCGGAGACTTGCGAAACCTGCGGGACAGCGGAGACTTTGGCAACAAACTTTTAATATCTTCTTTGTCTGGACAATCCCCAATTCCCAATGAACAATACCCAAGTTCATATCCCCCGTCTCCAGCGCCTGATTCTAAATCCGTCCAACTGACAGATGACGAACCATCCCCAATTTCCCATCCCCCGTCCCCAGCGCCTGATTCTAAATCCGTCGAACTGGCAGATTTGGTGCTAGCAGCAGCCTCTGAGGATTTGGAAGCAGAAAATGATGCCGCATCGGAGGAGAATTTTCTGCCGCTGCAAACTCTGCAATACATCGAACTGCTGCAAGAACATCAGTGTTCTTGCGAAGCCTTGGCTTTGGCTTATCACAGTTTGGGGAATTACTACCGCGATCGCATCCTGGGCGGAGACGTTTCAGAGCAAAACTTGACAATAGCCATTCGCGCGATCGAACAAGTGATTGCATATCTCGACGCTGACAGCAACTCGCAGCAAAATCTACCACTAACTGATGAATGCGCGCGGCTGATAACCCAATTGACACAAAATTTAACTCAGTACGCCCAGGAGTCCAACAGCCTACCGCCAATTTCCGATCTGCTTAACGATCTCGGCACTCTCTACTGGATGCTATCGCGCGATCGCACGCAGCATAACGCCTCTGATCCGGTATCTTGCCTTGAACGCAGCATCACCCTCTACCTTGAAGGTTTGAACCGAACAGATGCCGAGACCGCACCCCAAACCCGCGTTAGATTAAACAAAAATTTGGGAATCGCCTCTGCCGATTTAGCGCGCTATCGAGATAAGACAGAGAACTTGCAGCACGCAGTTGCAGCTTACCAACAAGCGCTGCTGGATCTAGACCCCGCCGTGGAGCCCCAGCAGTACGCAGCAGCTCAGAATAATTTGGCGACAGCATACTGGAATTTAGCCCAAGATGGTGAGCCGATCGCATATCTCAAAAGCGCGATCGCAGCTTACACCCAAGCCCTCTCCTGCTACAGTCCCGAACGAGAACCCCTCAACTATGCCGGAGTACAAAACAACCTCGGTACCGCCTGCTGGAACCTCGCCCAGCACGAACCCTCAGAATCCCTGCTAGTCAGGGCGATTTCCGCCTACCGCGAAGCATTGAAATACCGCACCAGAGAATTAGTACCCGCAGCAGCAGCAGCCACCTACAATAATCTCGGTACCGCTTATTGGCATTTGGCGAACCAGTTTCAGCAGAAACGAGCGCGGACGGAATCATTGCAGCAGGCGATTACCGCCTACGAAGCCGCCCTGGATATCGCCGGAGAGCTCGATCGAACCCAACTTACCTTTGACGCCTTGGCCGCCCGCAACAATCTCGGACTAGCCCACTATCAACTAGCCATAGAACCAGATTTTGCCGCTAATAAAGCTGCACAGACAAGCCATCTAGAAGCAGCACTGCACCACCAGTTGCAAGTGTGCGCCGAATGGGGACAACATCTCAATGACAAAGGGTTAACATATGGGGATAAACTCAACCTGCAAGCCCCGGCAAACTCCCAAGCTGCTGATTCCAGGCAAACAGCATTGAGCTATATTGTCAAAACGATTAGAGCTTTCTATAGTGAATGTGGGCTGCCAGGCCAAAATTTAGCCTTATCCAAAGTTCCTGGAGATTTATTGCCTGAAATTTTGCGTAGGTTATAAATATGGCTATAACTATTAAAAGCTCAATTTTTTCGAGATTTGTATCCAGTTTTCTATTATTATGGCTGAATATTCTTGCCTAATTCTTCAAGCAAACTTGTGGTCATGGCCCCTGTAAAAATCCTTGTGGTTGATGACGACCCGGCAATCCGAAATTTAATTCACCGTTTTTTGAGCCAGCAAGGTTATCAAGTTGAGTCTGGCGAGGACGGTCAGACTGGTATGGAATTATTTGAGCAACTCAATCCTGACTTAGTAGTTCTAGATGTAAATTTACCTGATACAACTGGCTACAAACTGTGTCAAGAAATGCAAAGACGCACGGGCGTGTTTGTGTTGATGCTGACTGCCCGAACCGATGAAGCTGACAAAATGAAAGGGTTTGCCGAAGGTGCTGACGACTACATTACTAAACCTTTTAGTCTTGTAGAAATTGGAGCTCGCGTTGCAGCAATTTTGAAGCGCAAACGCATTGTTACTCCCGCCGAACAACAAACTCTTACTTTTGGAGAGCTACTAATAGATCCGGTTCGCCGCGAGGTAATTATCGGCAGTCAGATAGTTGCTTTGACTGCTTTAGAATTCGATCTGCTGTACTGTTTGGCCAGCAAACCCGGTCGCGTGTGGAGGCGATCGGAATTGCTGCATGAAGTGTGGGACTACGAGTATGTAGGAGCCGATCGCGTGGTGGATGTCCATATAGGTCAAATTCGCCGCAAAATTGAACCAGATGCCACTCAAATTTCGATGATTCAAACCGTTAGGGGGGTGGGTTACAAGTTTGAACCCACAACCTAGTAACATTCGGCATTGGGCATCGGATATGAAGGCAGAAGGCTGTAGGCGCGGGTTCACCAATATCTCGGATTAACATACTCGATATTGGTAAACCCGCCCTCCCCAGACAATCATTCAGATCGATCGAGTATCTGATTGTTTGTTCTGCAAATACTCGCCCACTTCTCGTGCACGCTCAAAACCCCTTCGCACGCAATCTCCCAAAGCCACTCCGCCGATGTAGTTGCTGCACAAAAATACCCCAGGCAAAGATTGTAAGCCCTCATCAATTTGTTGCACGCGATCGAAATGACCCAAATTGTACTGAGGAATCGCCCGCTTCCACACATTCACCGCTAAAACTTTGGGCTGTGGCACATCTGGTTTCAGCAAAATCCGAGACAAATCTCGGTGCACCTCCCGAACGATTTGTTCTGAGTCGAGATTGCCAATTTCCGAATCAGTAGCCCCGCCGATGTAACTGCTGAGAGTTTGCCACCCTGCAGGCGCGCGATCGGCAAATAAACTCGATGTCCAAATCGTCCCCAGAGTGCGAATTCCCTGCCCCCTCGGAATTAAATTTCCAAAACCTACTAATTTTCCCTTGACATCAGACTGCGGATATGCTAGGACAACGCAGGCAACCGTAGGATAAGTAAAAGCTTGTAAAGCACTGCTAACTTTCGGTTGCAGAGACTGCAACAAATCGGCTGTAACGTAAGCGGGCGTTGTCAAAACCACGGTGCGCGCTTCAACTTCCTGCTGTCCGTCGGGCGTCGAGAATACAGCAATGTAAGTTTCGCGTTCTGTACGATCGAGGCGAGTCAGATGCCAGTTGAGTTTCACTCGATCGCCCAATTGAGCAGCGATCGCCTCTGGCAAAGCCTTCAACCCCTGTTTAAACGAACCCAACTCCCCCGGTCTAGTCTTAGGAACATTCGGGTCTGCAACAGTCTTTAGCCCCCCCTTGGTAAGGGGGGGTTGGGGGGGTCTTTTCCTAGCAGAAAGCAGCGCCCCCGCCACCAGCCCGCCACCCACATCAGCCATCTTTGCTACCCGGCCAAAAGCCGCCGCCGCGCTAAGTTGTTGCGGATCGCCGGCATAAACCCCAGAAACAAAAGGTTCCACCAACCGCTGCATCACTTCCGTCCCCAGATGACGGCGGAAAAATTGAGAAACAGTTTCCTCGTCACCCTGCTGCGAAAGTCGATCGCCCATTGCCGGCGCGACAAACCCCAAAGCCCCGAACAACGCCCGCAGTTTTCCCGGAAAACTCAGTAACTGAGACTGAATCATCGCCGGTGGAGTCATCGGCACCGGTTGCAGCTTTTTTTGCCAATAAACAAAACGAGGCAATTTGCGATCGGCAAAAATCAACTCCTGCTTCAATCCCACATCCACAGCCAACTTCATCAATTCTGGCGTCGGCGAAAAACTGTTCGGGCCCTCCTCCCAGAGAAACCCTTCGGCTGTCACAGTGGTGATGTTCCCGCCCACACGTCCCTGACTCTCAGCGACTAAAATCTTCAGCGGCAGTGCACTCGTTGCTTCCTTGTGAAGTGCGTGCGCCAAACTCAAACCGCTAATACCCGCACCCACAATCAAGGTATCTAATAGTTCCATATTACATAGAAAAATATCGCAATCTTTATGTTACATGGCTTTGCACGGCTTGCATTCTTTGCTGGGCGTACTGCCAAACCGCTTTCAGATTACCGAATTGGGAATTGGGAATCGGGAATTGGGAATTGGGAATCGGTAAGCTGTCGGGCATTTCTTAAGCATTTTTCTCGTATGTTGTGGATTAACCCACCTCCCCATCTCCCCGTCTCTCGATCTCACTTTTGTATCCGCTGGGTCTGGTTTAAAAAAAGAGCATCTGCTGTAATTAAGCTATATTTCCAAATATACTATTTCTTTAAAATTTTTGTATTATAGGGAACAGCGCCAAAAATTGCACCGGCAAAGGCAGCAGTAACGCAGCAGTACAGTGCCCAAAAAGATTTGAGTGGGTTAAACTAACTTTAGGCAAATTTTAGAGCTTAAGCAAGTCACCACCCCGCTCTGAAGAGATTGGGCTTTATGCCCTAATCAAAAGAGAGAGTTGACTAGCTATCGTCTTAACTGATTAGATTATCAAAAATATGGGTATAAGCCCAAGCTGCTATGCGATGCGGGTGAAATATTGGAAACGGTAATTGTTCCGTTGAGAATAGATCGTAAAAGTACCAAGCGACCAAGTAGCCCCCTGTAGGAATAATCAATATTGAAGGTGGTGAAAACTGCCTGATGCGTGCTACCTCGATCACTCTACTCACATCTTGCACAATTCTCAAGAACAGGCTTTCCACCCTGTTTCACAAAGAGTTAATTTCTTGTGGGGCGGGCATCCTGTCGGCTCATAAAAGCTTATTGAAAATGGTGCAACATATGAGTTTAAAGACACGAGGTTTTCATAATACTAAGCTTTTCTCATGAAAAAATACCCATGCAGGAAGTTATCAACTCGTTTCAGTCTTTTTTCTCTAACTCTGTTGATGCTTTCCTAGAGTGCGATCGACAGCAAAATTATTTATCGATCAATCCTATTGCTGCGGCTTGGATGGGATTAGAGCCTGCTGAAATAGTCAACAAAACTAATCAGGAATTATTGAAATTATATCCTAATAATCCTGCGGTAAAAAATATAATCTTGCAGATTGATTCTTGCCTGCAACAAGTATTTATAACCGGGAAAAAACGGCTGGCAATTCATGAGGTGACGGCGGCAGACGGCGGGATTAAAATTTACGAAACGGCTTACACGCCAGCGGTGGATGCCTCTAGCAACCAGATGCGGGTTTTCGGCGTTGGTAGAGATATCACCAGGCACTACCGCTGGCAGCAGCAGAAAACTCAAGAGTTACGCCGATCGAACCATTTACTGTGGTTGAATGCAGCTAACAGTCCGCTGGCAATGGTGGGCTGGGATGAAGATTTTCGCATCGTTCAGTGGTCGAAACGCGCCGAGGAAATCTTTGGCTGGACATCCGATGAGATGATGGGCAAGCAGTTCGGCGATTTGGCTTTGGTTTGCGAAGAAGATAGAGAGGCTGTAAGCGCGATCGAGCTTGAACTAGCCACCGGCAACGGCAATACTTCAATTAACCGCAACTATACTAAAAGCGGACAGGTAATTTGGTGTCGCTGGTTCAACTCAATTATTCGCAGCGGCGACACTTTTACCGTGCTTTCTTTGGTGGAAGATATCACCGATCGCAAACGGTTGGAAGCAGAAAAAGCCCAAGCTTCTCGCCTCACAGCAATGGTAGCCGATGTCGGTATTGCCCTCACCAAACACCCTCAAGATATCCTGCTTCCCTGCTGCGAGGCAATGGTGCGGAATCTTGATGTCGCTTCTGCTGAAATTTGGACTTTCAACTCTCAACATAATCTTTGGCAATTGCAAGCAGCTTCGGGAATATACAGCCGCACAGACGATCGGGCTAGGTTTATTGAAAGTAAGGTTAACTCGATCGCCAAACAGCAAAAACCGGAATTTGACTGCGGATTTGAACTGAACAATTTTGGAATCCCAGAGGAAGAATCCGCAAAAGCAACACCGCCACACAGTTCCGAAGTAGCAATTATCAACACCAGCCAAAAGCCGACAAATTGCCCAATCCCCCAGCAAATTCTCACCTTCGCAGGCTACCCTTTGATAGTCGAAGAACGGCTGGTGGGAGTCATGGTAATTATCAGCCGCCAGCCGCTGACAGCACCCTTTCAGGAAACTTTAGCGTCGGTGGCAGATGTCATCGCTTTAGGCATCGAACGCAAGCGTGCAGAAGCTGAATTAAAATCAGCTAGAGGCTTTCTCAATTCCGTAGTAGAAAATCTGCCTGTGGGAGTTTTTGCTAAAGATGCTTCTTCGCTGAAATTTGTGCTGTGGAATAAAGCGGGAGAAACGATCGCAGGTGTTACATCTCAAGAGGCGATCGGCAAAAATGACTACGATATTTACCCCAAAGAACAAGCTGATGTTTTTACTGCTCAAGATAGGGAAATATTGACCGGCGATCGCAACCAATCTACTGTTAAAGATATAGCCGAAGAGCCGATCCAAACTCGCCACAAAGGTATGAGAATACTGCACACCCGCAAAGTGCCAATTCTCGACGCCACAGGTCGCCCTCAGTACGTTTTAGGTATTACTGAAGATATCACCGAACGCAGGCAGGTAGACGAAAGCGTGCGCCTCTACGACCAAATTGTCGAGAATATGCAAATTGGTTTGTACGTCTACCATTTAGAAAACATAGACGATGACAGCACTCTCAGGGCGATCGCCTCAAATCCCGCGGCTACTCTATTTACCGGATTAGAAATGGCTGATGTTTTGGGAATGACAATCGACGAGATTTTTCCCCACCTGCGATCGAAAAACATTCCCCAAGCATTTGCTGCGGTAATTCGCACCCAGAAAGCCGTAGAACTTGAATATATTGACTGCGATGAAGGGGGTCGAATAACTCGCGCTTTTTCTATTAAAGCTTTTCCATTACCCAACAACTGCGTCGGTGTTGCTTTTGAAAATATTACTGCTCGCAAGTGCCTAGAACTAGAACTGCAGGCGTCTTTGGAAAAAACCGAACGTTCAGAACAACTCCTGCGTACAGTAATAGACAAAACCAGCGACTGGATTTTTGCCAAAGACAAAAAATTTCGCTATATTTTGGCAAACAGGAGTTTCGCTCAAGCGATCGGCAAAACAGTCGAAGAGATAATTGGCAAATCTGATTTAGAATTAGGATTTTCCGAAGAGTTAGTGTTTGGGAATTCCGCCAAAAATATCCGAGGCTTCCGCACAGACGACTCTGCTGTACTGGCCGGCGAAATTATCCACAATCCCTGCGATCCGGCAACTATTGCTGACGGTTCAGTACATATTTTTGATACCCAAAAACTTCCCCTGCGCGACGCTGAAGGTAATGTATTTGCAGTGCTAGCTTTCGCTCACGATATTACAGAACGACATGAATCGGAAGCAGCTTTGCGTAGAAGTGAATCAAGATTTAGGTCTTTGGTAGCTAATATTCCCGGAGTGGTTTATCGCTGGAAGTGCGATTTCTCGACTAATTTTATTAGCGATGCCGTTTACTTATTAACGGGCTACCCGGCGGCCGATTTTATTTGGCTTTTGGACAGGGGATGCCGGACTTTTGCTAGCATTATTTACCCGGAAGATTTGGCAAAAGTAGAAGCAACTATTCGGCAAGGCATAGAAAACAAAGAGTCTTATAACTTGGAATATCGGTTGCTAGCAGCAGACGGCACGGTTAAATGGGTGTGGGATAAGGGTTCTCCTGTGTTTGACGCAGATGGGAACGTTTGCTGTTTGGACGGGGTGATTTTTGATATTAGCGATCGGTACTACGCAGAGGAAGCATTGCGCCAAAAAACTTTAGAGTTAGAAGCAGTTTTTCGCGCTTTGCCTGATTTGTATTTTCGACTAGATGCTGACGGTATAATTGTGGATTATTTGTCAGGAACTTCCTCGAATTTATACGTACCTCCCGAACAGTTTCTTGGCCAACGAATGACAGACATATTGCCACACAATGTCGCCAGCCAATTTTCCCAAGCAATCTTTGAAATTTCCGAAACACGAAATTCAATCGATATAGAATATTCGCTTTCCATGGCGGAAGGAGAAACAACTTATGAAGCCCGACTGTTGCCGTTTAATTCCGATCAGATTATTATTCTAGCCCGCAATATTACCAAGCGCAAACAAGCCGAAGCTCAATTAAAACATAAAAATCGCCAGCTAGAGCAAACATTGAAACAATTAGGCAGGACTCAAGCTCAACTAATTCAAGCGGAAAAAATGTCGGGTTTGGGACAGTTAGTGGCGGGAATTGCTCACGAAATCAATAATCCTGTCAGTTTTATTTATGGTAATATCACTTACGCTAGTGAGTATGCCAAAAACTTGCTGGAACTGTGCAGTTTGTACCACGCACACTACCCGGAACCTGTTGCTGTTATCCAAGATTTGGCAGAAGAAATAGAACTGGAATTCATGAAAGAGGATTTCCCGCACCTGCTGACTTCTATTCAAACCGGAGCCGAGCGAATTCGTCAAATAGTTCTGTCTTTGCGTAATTTTTCCCGCCTGGAAGAATCCGATCTCAAGCGTGTTAATATTCACGAGGGAATAGACAGCGCTCTGTTAATTTTGCAACACAAACTCAAAGAAAATGGCAGGAATCGTCCTATTCAAATAGTTAAAGAATATGGAAAATTACCGCCGATACAGTGCTACGTGGGACAGTTAAATCAAGTGTTTATGAATATTTTAAATAATGCTATTGATGCTTTAGCCGATGTCAGGAATAGGAAGTTGGAACTGGGGAGTTATTCGGAAGAGGAAGGCCAAGATTTTGCTAGTTTACCTTTAACTTGCGACACATTGCCGTGGATTCGGATTCGCACTGAGGTGTTGGAGAACAATCGGGTGGCGATCGTAATTTCCGATAACGGGTGTGGCATGGTAGAGTCTGTTAAATGTCGAGTATTTGACCCGTTTTTTACTACTAAACCAGTAGGTAAAGGTACGGGATTGGGACTGTCTATCTCCTATCAGATTGTGGTAGAAAGACACGGAGGGACGCTGCAGTGCATTTCCGCGCCGGGAGAAGGAACTGAATTTGCGATCGAGATTCCCATTCGGCAGAGGTAATTAGTCATTGGTAATTGGTAGTTGCACCAGAAAAATGATAATCTAATTAAAGGTTCTAAAGTCAGGAATATTAGCATGGTATACAAAAGCATACATACTTCTAGTGCCGTTGCAAAACAAATTAAAGAAGATGATGATGATGATGATTCCTATGTTGACTATTTTTATGACGATCCGGGGGCTCCGCCGGGAACTCTCGACTTAGAACCAGATGCGCCGCCTCCGGAGATTGTATTAATTGACTATTGCGAAACAGCCGCAACTCGCGCAAAATTGGCAAATCCTCAAAAAGCTGCTGCGTATTTAGATACAGCATCTGTTTCTTGGGTTGATATGTTGGGATTGGGAAACAAAGAAACTTGGCGACAAATGGGCGAAGTGTTTAATTTACACCTAATGGCTCAGGAAGATGTAGTTAATGTTCCCCAGCGACCGAAAGTAGTAGACTATGAAGAACATATTTTAATCATTGCTTGGATGGTGATGCTCCATCCAGAATCAGATACTTTTCATAAAGAACAAGTAAGTTTTATTTTGGGCAAGCATTACCTGTTAACTGTTCAGGAAGAACCGGACTATGATTGTTTTGAACCAGTGCGCGATCGCATTCGTAAAGGACAAGGAATGATTCGCAAACATGGAGCAGATTATCTGGCTTATACTCTGTTAGATTCGATTATAGATGGATTCTTCCCTGTATTAGAAGTTTATGGAGAGCGGATTGAAGAATTAGAAGATGAAGTGGTTCTAAACCCCACCCGCAAAACCCTGGAAAAAATATATAAAATCAGGCGAGAATTGCTGACTCTGCGCCGCGCCATTTGGCCGCAGCGGGATGCAATTAATGTTTTAATTCGAGATAGCAGTGATTTGATTAGTCCCGAGGTGCGAATTTACCTGCGCGACTGTTACGATCACACGGTGCAGGTGATGGATATGGTCGAAACCTATCGAGAGTTGTCTTCGGGTTTGATGGATGTTTACTTGTCTTCGGTGGGTAATAAAATGAATGAAATCATGAAATTGCTGACGGTGATTTCGAGTATCTTTATTCCTCTAACTTTTGTTGCGGGAGTATACGGAATGAATTTCAATACAGAGAAATCTCCCTGGAATATGCCGGAACTAAATTGGTATTTTGGCTATCCGCTTTGTTGGGCAATTATGCTAGCGATCGCCTCTGGCTTAGTTTACTTCTTCTGGCGGCGTGGCTGGTTTGATAATTTTTCTACCATCAAAGATGACTCATTAAAGTAACTGAATTGAAGATTTTAGATTTGGGATTGAAGATTTAATAATTAAAAATTATGTTAGGTAAAAAGGTTTCCTGCCCCTAGTGGAATCCGTGCCATAAATCCTTGGCTCGTAATTCCCAACTTTTCCGCCCCCTGATTCATCCGCGAGTGAATTTAAGGGGATTTGCATGGTAATTTAATTGTAGGGCGGGCTTTCGGGCCGACCGTACAAGAGTTTGAATAAACACAAATGTCCAAATTAAGCGGGCGACAAGTTAAAATCTTCTATCTCAAATCCCAAATTGATTGACGAACGATCGCGTACAATAAATCTGGGGAAAAAGTAGGCGCAGGCGGTTGCGGATTAGCGAAAGCTTGTCTGAGGAAAGTCCGGGCTCCCGAAAAACCAAACTTGCTGGGTAACGCCCAGTGCGAGCGATCGTGAGGATAGTGCCACAGAAAGATACCGCCAATTAGTCATTAGTCAGCAGTCATTGGTCATTAGTAAGTAACTGAGGATTTTTGACTGGGAAGCAAAAACTAATTTGGTAAGGGTGCAAAGGTGCGGTAAGAGCGCACCAGCAGCATCGAGAGGTGCTGGCTCGGTAAACCCCAGTTGGGAGCAAGGTCGGAGGAACTATGGTTGGTTTTTTACCAGTTCCGTTTTTTGGTACCGCTTGAGGCGTCTGGTAACAGGCGCCCCAGATAGATAACTGCCCTCGAAAACTGCTTGCAGTTGAGAGAACAGAACCCGGCTTATGTCCGACTTTTTCCCCACCCAAATTTTGGTAAGGTGCTTAGGGGCAGATTGGTCAAGGTGTAATTAAGGTGTTTGCGTCATCGTAAGCGTTGAGCTTTATTCTTGATATGTTATTTATTGCTAATAATCTATCAAATAAAGAAGATTTATCGATCGCCCGAAGCAGAGATTTCCAGCGCTTGAGGCACTTCTTCACCACCTTGACAGAGCGGATTACAAGCACCACAAGGAATATTGGGTTTTTGAATGAAAAGCTTTTTAGTGATATGAATTTGAGACATTTTTCAAAAAAATATACAACTTTAGACAAGCTCCAAGCCCGGATAGTCATCCGTCATTGGCAATTAATTATAAAATCTAAAATCTAAAATCTAAAATGGTATGATTTATCCGGGTCGCCAAAAGCAACTTGAAACATTAATTCAAAAATTGGGACTGACGAAGAATGCTTCGATAAAATGGCATCTCCTCGATTTAGCTTTGACTCATGCGAGCGCGTCAGCTAAGGCCAATTACGAGCAACTAGAGTTTGTCGGGGATGCAGTTGTGCGGCTGGCTGCGTCGGAATTGTTGTTTGAGATTTATCCAGACTGTACAGTGGGGGAATTTGCTGCTATTCGATCGATCTTGGTGAGCGATCGCATTCTTGCTAAAATCGCTGAAAGTTACGGGTTCGATCGCTATTTAATTGTTTCCAGCAGCGCCGCCTCGGACAAAACAGGCGCTGAACCCCGGCTGGCAGATGCTTTGGAAGCGGTACTGGCTGCGCTTTATTTGAGTACCCACAGCTTAGAATTAATTCGCCCTTGGCTAGATTCTCACTTTCAACGCCTAGCGGCAGAAATCCGCAGCGATCCGGCCCGTCAAAACTACAAAGCTGCTCTCCAAGAATTGACTCAAGGCAAATACAAAACTTTGCCTAAATATAGCGTCCAAGAAACCGGGACAGTGCAGGGCGGGGAGGATCGTTTTACCGCAGAAGTTCTCATTCAGGGAAAGTTGGTAGCAGAGGGAAAAGGTCGATCGATCAAAGCGGCTGAACAAGCAGCGGCTCAGGTAGCTTTCAATAAATTAGTTAATAGTCAGTTGACTGTTGACTGTTGACTGTTGACTGTTGGCTGTTGGCTGTTGGCTGTTGACTGTTATTTGTTATTTGTTATTTGTTAGCTGCTAAGCTGTTGTGCATCTAATTTGAAAGTCAATTTTTCTACAATGATTGTGGAAGGGGCATCCTGCCCATCTCTAGATGCAATTTAAATGCGTAGCAGCTTACCAATAACCAATAACCAATAACTACTGCCAACAGTCAACAGTCAACAGTGATTTTTTGGAGTGAAAACATAGATAATAATAACAAAATATGCTATAATTACTGTGCGATTTTTGCAATTATAATCAATGAAAATCGGAATAGCTGTATTGGGTGCAGGTCGCTGGGGAGTTAACTTAATTCGCAACTTTCTGGAACATCCCAACAGCGAAGTTTTAGCGGTGGTAGACCCGAATCGAGATTCATTGGCGGCCGTTCAAAAACAATTTAATCTGGATGCCTCGGTGATTCTAGCTACCGATTGGTCTCAAGTGCAAGCCCTGCCGGGACTGCAAGCTGTGGCGATCGCTACTCCTGCTTCCACACACTACACCCTCGCAGCAGCAGCGCTGCAACAAGGCTACCACGTCTTAGCAGAAAAACCCCTCGCCCTCAACCTCACTGAAGCCATAGAACTCTGCCAATTAGCCGAAAAACAGCATCGGCAACTCTTCGTTGACCACACTTATCTGTTTCATCCAGCAGTCGATCGAGGCCAAAGAATTATTCAACAGCATCAACTCGGAAAATTGCGCTACGGTTACGCCCAGCGCACCCATTTTGAACCCGTGCGCCATGACGTTGATGCCCTTTGGGACTTGGCCGTTCACGATATCGCTATTTTCAATACTTGGCTGGAACAAACGCCAATTGAAGTAAGGGCGATGGGTACTGTATTTCCGAAGGAAGAAGGAAGTTCGGCAACGGATTCTGTAACGGATGTAACGGATGTCAGGAAGAAGGAAGAAGGAAGAAGAAATAGGGAAGAAGGAATAAATCAAGAAGCAGCAGAAATTGAAAATCAATTTTCTCCTTCACTGCTGACTAATAATCCTGCAGAAAAACTAGCAGATTTAGTTTGGGTAACGCTCACCTATCCCGACGGATTTCAAGCATTTATTCACCTGTGCTGGCTAAATCCCGACAAACAACGGCGCTTAACAGTTGTTGGCAGTTTGGGAACCTTGATTTTTGATGAAATGTCGCCAGAAACTCCCCTGATTGTGCAGCGCGGCAATCCAGATTGGGGAGGCGAAGAGAATAACTGTTTTGAAAGTGCGATCGCGAAGCCCGCCCCTACGGGGGCTACGCCAACGAAGAGGATCGCGCCACAGCCAACCGGCATCAGACACCGCGAAGTGTTGAGTTTAGAACAAGTAGAACCGCTGAGGCGAGTGTGCGATCGCTTCCTCAACTGCGTGCAAACAAATACCCCCTGTCTTACCTCTTCGGGCCCGGCCTCCGTCGAATTAATCCGCATTCTCAGCACTTTGAGCAAATCCCTCGAACTCGGCGGACAGCCCCTAAAACCATTTTAGATTTTAGATTTTAGATTTTAGATTGGGAAAATCACTCCTCAACTTTTGAAATTTCCCTTTTCCGTTACTAAGTCCGGGCTGTGAAAATAAAAACTTGACTGCTGATTGACAGGCAAAGAAATCATCACCGTAGTACCTTGATTCACGCCCGCGCTGTGCAGGGTAATGCTTCCGATCATAGATTCCATTATCCTTCGCGAGATAGCCAAGCCCAAACCGTTACCGCCAAACCTGCGAGTTGTAGAACCATCAGCCATCACAAAAGGTTGAAACAATTTCTGCTGGTGCTCGGGATCGATACCAATTCCCGTATCTTTAATTGTCACCACCACCCAATCGCTTTGACCGCTAGGACCCGTCGTACTTTCACCACTGCCGTTAAAACTACCAGAATTAGTCCTAGATTCTAGCCGCACCGATATATTAATGCTGCCCGACTCTGTAAACTTAACGGCATTGCTCAAAACATTTAAAAACACCTGTTTTAGCTTCTCTGGATCGGCATGAACAATAATCGGATCGTGAGGAGCTGGCAAACTTAACTTCAAGCCTTTTTCCTCTATTTGACTCGCTTGCAAATCAATCGCGTCTTCAAGTACCTGAGTAATGTCAACTACTTCTAACATCATCGAGAACGTGCCGGATTCTATTTTAGCAATGTCCAAAATATCATTAATGATATTGAGCAATTGCATGGACGAGTCGTGAGCCCGCTGTAAAAATTCCATTTCTTCATCTCGGTCATCGCAGTAGCCGTCCCGCACAATTTGAATAAAACCAATAATCCCGTTGAGCGGCGTTCTCAATTCGTGAGAAATATTCCCCAAAAATTCATTTTTTAATTGATTGGCAACTTGCGCTTCTTTGGTTGCGACTTCCAATTCTCTGGCCCAGGATCTGAGGCGCTGCACCATGCTGTTGAGTGCTTCTGATAGTTGATTAAATTCCCTAATTTGGAAATCTTGGGGCACTGTCTGCGACGCTTCCGTATCTACTTTCATCGCGTAGTCTCTTAGTTTTTCCACAGGACGCGCCAAGTCGCGAGACAGATATAAAGTCGCGATGATACTAGCAGCAACCAAGCCTACAATTAAATTAAATAAAACTTGCTGAATCTCTTCCAAACCTGACAGAGCGTAATCTAAACGAGAGACAGCTAAAATAATCCACTTGCTGTTCTCCTGTGTAGTTGAAGGACTCGGGATAGCGGCGTATCCTGCTAGCAACTCTACACCATTTCTTTCAAAGGAAAATAGATGGAGAAAAGCAGTTCCGCCTGCGATCGCCCTTTTGACAATACTTTTTAGTCGAGCGGCATCTGCCTCTTGGTCGATATTGCGGCCCACGCGGTTGACATTAGGGTGCGCCAAAATTGTCCCATCTTGGTCGATCGCCACCGTATAGCCGGCTAGAGAACCCTTGGGAGCGCTGGTTTGCACAGGCAAGGCTGAGCGCAAACTCAAAGCATAACTCAACTGCAGGGTATTGCTCCGACGAATGTAAACAGGAGCGCTCAACACCAAACTCGCTTGGCTATCGGGGCCTTCTTTACCCGCCTCGGGAAAATCCTCAGCCCCCAAAGCCACCTTCCGATCGTTTGCTGTCTCCTGTCGCTGCGGAGGTAAGGACAGACTGATGTAAACGCTCTTGTCGTCCAGCAGCGTTTGCTGCTGCTGTACGGGCGGCCAAAATTTTGCCGGCAGCGACTGAATCGGCTGCGGCCCGCAAGTGCTTGCTATCACTTGATTTGTCTTTAAATTAGTCAATTGCAAGCAATCAACCTGCGCTGGCAACCGCTGCCCTAATTGGGCGATAAACTTTTGATAATCCTTCGGATTTACCGACTGCAACATCGAGCTTTCCGAAGCGCCGATCAGATTCGACTTCAGCGATTTCGCCCACTGTTCAATAGTTTCTGCTTTTCTGACTGCACTTTCTGTCAAGTTTTGACGAGCAGTTTCCAGAAGCGTCGAGCGTGCCTTGCGATAGGTAACATACTCCCCCACCAGTAGAACAGGTACGCTGAGCAACAAAATCCGCGACAGTAAAATACGGCGAAAGGAGGATTGACCTAACTTAACCATAGGAAATATCTAAATTAAGGTGCAACACCCAACAGCGACCATTAAAGTGAAATAAACCAGACCGAAAGCATGAATCTGTCTAGGGTGCTCTGCTGACTGGACAACACAGCTTCAGAACAACATTTAAACACAATTATAGAAGCCACTGTAGTAATCTCGATTCTAAGTGTGTGGGTCCAAAGATGCTTAGCAATTTGTTTGGCAAATGCCTGTGATTTCGGTCACACTTCCCTACTCAATTCTCGGAGCGACTGGCATCCGATCGCCCCTGGGCCAATTTTTCAGGCTGCAAAAAGCGTCGGGTGGACATACCGCAGTTGCTTGAAGCTAGAATCGCATCGATGCACTCGCCCCAAATTAACAGGCAAAAAGTTCGGTTTCCGGCTAGTGTACATAGAGAATTCTTGCTCGATCGGACTTTTTTTTGCGAATGCCTTCGAGAGATGGGCCAGAGATGGGCGATGCAAGATTTTGCACTCTGTGAAAGATTTCTTTTGCCCTCCGGTTGATTCGGTGACAAAATTCACCGGTCAAACAAAAAGAATGAGACGATCGACCTGCCGATCGACTTTGACAACCCTAATGTGGGGAACCTTGGCGCAAACAGTGTACCCACGCTCCGTAAATTCGCGGTCTCGGCAATAATCTCCATAGCTTAATCGATGAAAAAAAACTTTAGCAATTATACGTATTATTACACAAACAACCGTCCGAGATATCATCACGCTTATTTGATATCTCCCCTATTAGAAATGCTGGCGGCACTTCAGCAGACCAGCAAGACAAAACTCCGAGTTTTGGATCTCGGCTGCGGCAATGGCAGCCTCAGTCACGTTATCGCAGAGCACGGCTGCGAAGTTGTCGGCGTTGACACTTCTGCGCCCGGAATTGCCATCTCCAGTCAAAGTTTCCCCGAGTGTCAGTTTATCCAAGCAGATATTTACGACCTCCCAGATACCGATATTCTGAAGTCATTTGATGTTGTCTTAGCTATTGAAGTAATCGAACACTTGCTTTATCCTAAAGAACTAGCAAGAACTGCCAAAAAATGCCTCACTCCGGGAGGAAAACTAATTATTTCCACACCCTATCACGGCTATTTAAAAAATCTGGCTTTAGCGGTTTCTGGCCAACTAGATAAACATTTTACCGTTCTTTGGGATAACGGTCACATTAAATTTTTTTCAGTAGAGACGCTGACCAAGTTATTAACATCTGAAGGATACACCGACATAAAATTTAAATTTGCTGGTCGGTTTCCCTATCTTTGGAAATCAATGTTATGCTCTAGTACGTTCTCGCCACCAGCGGATAAATTATGAATTGGGATTTGTGATTTTTCAGCCGATTAATTTTTCTGAATAAACGACCAGCCCTCATGAAAAGTAAAAGATAACTTTTGGCGTTTGGATATGAGGCGATCAACTTTGGCAGAACCAAGCTGCTATCAACCGCACCGATGATCGATCTTCCCTACAGGGATTTCCTAGCGCGCCACCGGGACAAACTTCAGTCGATCGACCCCATGAGCTTTATCTTAGCCAATCTCGACAAAATTCCGCCGACAGAATTGGCAACCATCGGCCAAAAAGCGGCAGAGTAGCACTTAGGAAGTCATTAGTCAGCAATCAGTAGTCATTTGTTATTAGTCATTTGTTACTTGCTACCCATGCCCCATGCCCCATGCCCATGCCCCATGCCCTTTGCAATTCTTATTTTTTCCCTGACTTTTCCCTAAACATTCCACAGCGTTTCCACAGGCAAGTCTGAGGTTTTCCACAGGTGCGACAAAGTTTTCCACAGAAATTAACGGCACGGTAGCATCTTGCTGCGGAATTGGGGATTTCCTTAACTTGCTGCCCAATCCCTCATAAACCGCCCAACACATAAAGATATGTAACAAAAAATGCCATGAAAAGCTTATTATTTGGTAAACCTTTTTTTTATCTAAAGGACTTTGTAATATTTCGCAACATTGACAAACCCACCCCCTCATAGCGCACAATGATGCGACCGACCTAAAAAAAGCGCTCTGATTTCGGCTGTGCCTGCACCTGTATCCGGCCGAAGGGGGGGTTCTGTTTTCAATTTATTAGCGAGACTAAAAAAAATGATGAACCCAACAGTCAGTATTTTTGCTGAAATTCCCGAAACGCTCCACGATTCTCTCAAAACTTACCTGGAAACCCATCCCGAATGGGATCTAGACCGAGTATTTTGCGCGGCCCTGTCGCTGTTTTTGTTGCAGAATGCCGATAGCGGTACGCCTGAAGCTTCGCGCAGTTATCGCCAAGCTGCGAGAGTTTATCTCGAAACTCTGTTTCAATCTCCTCAAGATTTGCACAGCAACAATGTAACTCCGTCGTCTTGAAGGATCGGGGGAGAGGGGGAGACGCGGTTTCTGGGAAGGATTTTAGTTGACCGAGAGGGCGCGCACTGCAGAGGTGGCAACTTCAGCTTAAAATCCCTGAGAACTATCGCTTATAGCTTAATGCCGAGCCCCATTGCATCTCCCTTAAGAAGGGGACTTTGATAGCTTCAAGTCCCCCCGGACTATCAGGGGATGCCGGGGGGAGAAGCTGTCTTAATCGTCAAACAGTAGACGGGTAGTACATAAGATGCGCTTGTTTACATCCAGGGTGCTTGTGGCGCACTCTACAGACTACAAACAAATGGCTGAAGACTACATCATGCCCATGCCGCCCATGCCGCCCATGCCGCCCATGCCGCCCATGCCGCCCATGCCGCCCATGCCGCCCATGCCGCCCATGTCGCCCATGTCGCCGCCGGCTTTTTTCTTCTCGGGTTTTTCGACAATCACAGCTTCAGTGGTCAGCACCATACCAGCAATGGAACCGGCATTTTGCAAAGCCGATCGCACCACCTTAGCCGGGTCAATAATCCCGGCGGCAATCATATCTTCGTACACGTCGGTGAGAGCGTTGTAGCCAATGTTGAACTCGCTCGCCCGCACTCGCTCGATGACGATGGAACCTTCAACGCCGGCATTATCAGCGATTTGACGCAAAGGTGCTTCCAAAGCTTTCTTCACCAAGTCAGCGCCTACTTGTTCTTCGGCGTCCAAAGTATGTGCGATCGCATCTATTTTTGTAATCAGGTGAATTAGGGTCGTGCCACCTCCGGCAACGATACCTTCTTCCACAGCAGCTTTAGTAGCGTTCAGAGCGTCTTCAATACGCAGTTTACGGTCTTTGAGCTCGGTTTCGGTAGCTGCGCCGACTTTAATTACAGCGATGCCACCGGCGAGTTTGGCGATGCGTTCGGTTAGCTTTTCCTTGTCGTAGTCGGAATCCGTCGCTTCTAGCTGCTTGCGGATTTGCTCGATCCGTTTTAGCACGTCAGCTTTGTGTTCTTCGCCAGCGACAATGATGGTGTTTTCTTTGTCGATCGTAATTTTGCGGGCGGTACCGAGCATTTCTAGGGTTGCGGTATCGATGCTGAGTCCGACTTCTTCAGAAATCAGTTGACCGCCAGTAAGCACGGCGATATCTTGAAGCATAGCTTTGCGCCGCTCGCCAAAACCAGGAGATTTCGTTGCTGCGATGTTCAATACGCCGCGGGCTTTGTTGACTACCAGAGTTGCCAAAGCTTCGCCTTCAATATCTTCGGCGATAATTAGCAGCGGTTGACCTGTGCGGGCGATTTTTTCGAGAACTGGAATTAGTTCTTGAATGGAGCTAATTTTTTTGTCGGTAATCAGGATGCGAGCGTTTTCGTACTCAACTTCCATGCGATCGGTGTTGGTGACGAAATACGGAGAAAGATATCCGCGATCGTACTGCATCCCTTCGACAACTTCCAATTCTGTTGTCAGAGATTTCGACTCTTCAACAGTAATTACGCCGTCTTTCGTGACTTTTTCCATTGCTTGGGCAATCATGGCGCCGACTTCTTCGTCGTTACCGGCGGACACAGTGGCGACTTGAGCAATTGCAGCCCCTTCGACGGGTTTCGCCAATTTCTCAATTTCCAGCACCAAGTGGGCGATCGTTTTTTCAATACCCCGGCGCAGCGCGACTGGGTTTGCGCCTGCTGCGACATTCTTCAAACCTTCGCGAATGAGGGATTGAGCTATAACCGTTGCGGTTGTTGTGCCGTCGCCTGCGATATCTTTAGTTTTGGAGGCGACTTCTTGAATTAAGCGAGCGCCAGCATTTTCCAGGGGGTCTTCGAGTTCGATCTCCCTAGCAACGGTGATACCGTCGTTAACAATTTGGGGACTGCCGTATTTCTTTTCCAATAGGACGTTCCGGCCTTTCGGGCCCAAGGTGATGCGGACAGCATCGGCGAGTTGATTGACGCCGCGTTCTAGTGCCCGGCGAGATTTGTCGCTAAATGCAACTATTTTGGTCATGTTTGTCTCCAATCGCTTACATTAGCAAATTTAGCACTCTCTGAGTCTGAGTGCTAAGTCGATCGATTTTTGATTGTAGCGCGCCTCAACCGTGTGGGGGATTGGGGGGGCGGATGGGAGATTGGGGCGATCGTTCCCGGTGGCTAAGGACAGGGCATTGCCGTGTCCCCACATATCTCGTGTTCCCACAGATATAATGGGGTTTGTTACATATCGATATAATCAGGTTTTAGTTAATACCAAAACCTAATTTTGATGGCACGTTATCCCAAAGCAGAATTTTTATTAAAAATTTCTTAACTTGTGTTTTCGGTCATCTACCTTTCGATAGAGCTTCTATTATTTTTTCAAACTTCTACCTTCTATAGCAACACAACAGCCAAGACTATTAGGACGTTGTTAATTGCTGAAAACCTTGGGGAAGACTCCTTCTTCCTTCAGCATCCATCCGTTACATCCGTTACAAAATCCGTTGCCGAACCTTCTTCCTTTCCTCAATTAATCTCAAATTACGCACTAACAAATGGCTCGTTATTCTCGACTGCAAAAACTCGGCTCTTATATGCGCCCGCACTGGAAGCCCACCTTCTGGGGCGTTTTTTCGCTATTAGTTGTCAATGCTGTGGGCGTTTACATTCCCCTGCTGATTCGGAATGCAGTTGACACTCTCCAAGTTGCGACTAAATTTGACCAAGTTTTCAACTTCGTGGCACTAATTCTGATCCTCGCCTCAATTATGTGGGTAATTCGGATGGCGTCGCGGATTTTGCTGTTTGGCGTCGGGCGTCAAGTCGAATTTGACCTCAAACAGCAAATATTTAATCATTTATTAACATTAGAACCGTCTTATTTTGCCGCCAATACGGTAGGGGATTTAATTAACCGCGCTACTTCAGATTTGGACAATATTCGGCGCTTGGTGGGGTTTGCGGTGCTGAGTTTGGCGAATACAGCTTTTGCTTATGCTTTGACTTTGCCGGTGATGCTGGGGATTAATGTACGGCTGACGCTGTTGGCGATCGCCGTTTATCCTTTAATGTTAGTTTTGGTGCAGTTATTTAGCGACAAACTTCGCATCCAACAGTTAGCCGTGCAAGAGGAATTGTCGGCGATGAGCGATTTGATTCAGGAGGATATGAGCGGGATGTCCGTAATTAAAATCTACGCTCAAGAAGAAAACGAACGCCGAGCTTTTCGCAATTCAAACGCACAGTTGCTATCAGCCAATTTGGAATTAGCAAAAACTAGAAACTTTATTTTTCCGCTGCTGGGCGGTTTGGCAAGCATTAGTTTGTTGGTGCTGCTTTCTGCTGGTGGCGGGGCAATTGCTAATGGTCAAATTAGCATTGGCGATTTTGTGGCGTTGCTGATTTATGTCGAGCGTTTGGTGTTTCCGACGGCGCTGTTGGGTTTCACAATTACTGCTTACCAGCGGGGAGAGGTGAGTGTCGATCGCATCGAATCAATTCTGACTGTGGAACCGCAAATTAAGGATGCTGCCGGTGCAGTTGAACTGGCAACTCCAGTCAAAGGCGAAATTGCGGCTCGCCATCTAAATTATACTTATCCGGCTGCTAAGACACCCGCGCTTAAAGATGTTGATTTTACCATAAAACCGGGAGAAACTGTCGCAATTGTCGGGGCGATCGGCTCAGGAAAATCAACTTTAGCTAATGCACTGCCACGCTTGCTAGATATCGATCCGGGTCAGTTATTTGTAGACGGACAGGATATTACCGAGGTAAAATTGACCGAATTGCGCGGGGCGATCGCCTACGTTCCGCAAGAAAGTTTTCTGTTCGGCACTACCATTAAGAATAACATCCGCTACGGAAACCCCTTAGCGGAACAGCCGGAGATTGAAGCCGCAGCAAAACAAGCGCAAATTCACGCCGAAATCCTCAACTTTCCGCAGCAGTACAAAACAGTTGTCGGCGAGCGCGGCATTACTTTATCCGGCGGACAGCGGCAGCGAACGGCACTTGCTCGCGCTTTGTTAGTTGACGCCCCGGTGTTAATTTTGGATGACGCTCTTTCCAGCGTTGACAATCAAACGGCTACCGACATTTTGCGAAACTTGGCAACGGGAACCGATCGCAAAACGGTAATTTTTATCTCGCATCAAATGTCAGCGGCGGCTAGTGCCGATCGCATTTTTGTGATGGATAGGGGAGAAATAGTTCAGAGCGGCACTCACCTTGAATTGGTAGGGGAAACAGGGCTTTATCAGTATTTGTGGAACCAGCAAAAATTAGAGGAATTGCTGCACTGACCAGTGACCGATACTTTGAGTTATCTAGAGTTAGACCCTAGATAAATAGGTAGGTGCAAATAAACTGGTGACTAGAATAGCTGGGTTTGTCAGAATAAACTGGCTGCTAGTATAGCTCCCGGTTAAACCAGCCCGATCCATCTAATGTTTATTTGTAACCACCTACTTAACTAGGAAAGTTAGGGTTGAAACTTATCCCACTAACTGCATCCCTAATCCTAGGATTTTGGTGATAAAAAAGCCACCAAATTTATTGCAAACCGACTTTAATGAGCTACTTTACTGAATGGAATTTCTTCTTGTTGTTGAAAAAATTTAATCGATTGCAGACTATCTGAAGCAGCATCCCAAAGAATGAATTTGAAGCAGTCAGGAATATCGCGAATGGTCAGTGATTTTGAATTAGCCAGCAGGTGAATATTAGCATTGTGACAAGCTTGAAGATTATAGTTAGGTATTCGCTCAGAGAGATGATGAATATTGTGGTAAGCAATATCAGCCGAAAACCAATTGAGAAGATTTGGTAATTTTAGGTAACTACTGCCTTCAATTGCGCCAAGAAGATAGTCCCAACCCTCGGCTTTATGAGCGTAGGAACCGTCAAAATTATGCTGTACAAAGAAAATACAGATAAATATCGCTGCTGAACAGGTCATGACAATTGAGTAAACACTCCAGAAAAAGCCCAATCCCAGTAAGTTGCTCAGATAAATCCAGCTAGCAACAACACAAATATTGTTGAACAGTAAATCCCAAAATTCAGCCGTCGTATACCAATGTTTGGATTTATAAGAAGCAATGATTGCAGATAAACCCATGCTTAAATCTTGATTGAGACAAGCAAAAATATGTTGGATAAAACCAGTAATTCCCAAGATTAGGGCGATTCGTGGCTTAATAATTAGATAGAAAAAACCACCGGGAAACAGCATCAATGGGTGTCTGAGTAACTGATAGATCTTTTGCCTAAAGGGACTTAGCGCCGCAAATTTTTCGGTGGATATCAACGCCGAAGGGCCTCGGTACATATCCCAATTACCATTATGTTTGTGGTGATAAGCGTGTCCCCTCGACCACGGATACTGAGGAATCGCATTGATGATACCTAGCAGAAAACCCATAATGCGATTGACTTTTTTGGAACTAAAAAGAGAATAGTGTCCGCAATCGTGCATCAAAGAGAAACAACGTCCTGAAAAAAGTGTCATCAACACCATTATCGGCGGCAGCAGGAATACAGAAATGGCAGCAGCTTTAAAGGCTAAAAACCATAACAGTATATAAGGAATCACTGTATTGAGTATTTGGCAACTAGCTTTCAAATTGTTGCTCTTCATATAAGGAGCTAGCACAAAATCCGACTTTTTGATCGCGTTTTTCATTCAGTATGTCTATGGTGTGTGGATAAGTGCTTCGCTTAGCATCAGGATAGGGTGGGTATTTTTGGCATTGTTTTATTGCAGGTAAGCGGGTGAATTGCGGTTGGAATTTTGCCCATACTTGACAAACCTGCTAATAATATGTAGTTCATTAGCTCCTCATTTGGATGGTTTCGTCAAGCTGAAATTAATCCCAGCATTGACGTACTTGCTCCTAACAAACGGTAAGAGTAATTGCTAATTGTTGCAGAAAATCGATTTCTATTTGACCGTCATTTGTTAGCAGAATAATTTCTTGGATGGGATGGTATGTCGCAATGATTTGAAGTAAAATTGAGATAGCGGATAGCTCTCTTGACGGTCGTTACAGATAATCTGTTAGCGATAATTCAGTTAGGAATTACAAGTGATGCGGAACCGTAGAGACTGTATAATCTCATCACATTTGCGGGACAGGGGCGGATTTACGCCGGACTTTCCCCGTTTCTTCCAAAGGTTTTTTTTTTGGAACCGATTTTTGCACATTTATGAGGTTATCACAAGTCTGCTTTGTTTACAGAAAAAACTGTGAAGCCTTTCAACAGCCGAACAAATCGCTGCACCGGAAGGTATGAATATCATTGTTTGGTTGCACGCCATTCAGTAATTTATGCCACTATTTTTGCTTGCATCGTCTGTGCCACACTTTACTGTACCGGGTTCTAGCCCAACTCGATCGCAGGTTCAAAAGTTGGGCTACGGGCGAAAACTTTTTATTGGCGGGCGATAGGGGCGATCGACAAACCGCCCCCCCCGGAAACCAAAGCTGACACAACATCCAAAACAGCAGAGGATTTTGGATCAACTCATTAAGACGAGAATTTGAAGGACGATCGCAATTGCCTGCGTTTTTTGTGCTCGGAGATAGCTTTGATTTGCTACAATCTAATCGCACACGCGATTAGAAATGGGTTATGACCGAACTATTAGATGAGACGCTTTCTATTGAAATGGCCGCTCGCATCAAAAGCAACCGTAAAAACTGCTTTGACAACGCTTGTAAAGCAGCGTTAGCCACCGAGGGCGCGATTTATGTTCAAGGCTTTTTAGCCGTGCCGGGAGTGCCATATAAACCCATCGAGTATAGCTGGATTGAACTCGACGAGCGAATTGTTGACCCAACCTTTCCCCATCTCGGTTTCATCGCTCAAGACATTCATTACTTCCCAGTCCAGCGCTTCAGCGTCAAGAAACTCAAAGCAATCCTAGAAGAATCAAAAGAAGATTATCCGGAAGACGACCCGCTGCCGATCTATGGCAATCAACCTTATGAATATTACGGCGATTTGATGTTAGGCGGTAGCGATTACCAAAATGCTTACGATTTGGCTGCAGCTAAATGCAGGGAATTAAACCAACCCAAAAAACAGGATGCGAACTAATTCAAGACTTACCCAAAAATGGTTTGGCGCGCTACTTCCAGCGGTACTGTAGCAACTGTTCCGTCGATTAATATACTTCATCATGACTTCCCAAATCTACAAACACGGCTTTTCCGTCTTCTGTAAAGTAGAAAAGTACCCTTTCATCGTAATCTACGCTAAAGCTCCAAAACTCCTTGAGCCTACCGGACAATTTATGAGTTTTTAAGCTTGGTTCAAACGGATCTCTGATGAACTGTTCCAGCTTTTGCCAAAACCTAGCCTCCAAATCAGCATCGCTTTTGAGCCGCTTTTTGAAGGCACGCTTGAATGAAGAACTGAAACTGACTTCCACGATTATTCCTCTATCATTACTCGGAGTTCATTGATGTTAGCGGAAAATTTCAGTTCACCTTTTTGTTGTTCAATCTGCGCTGACTTAAAGTTTTGATATATCTCTTCGCGACGTTCTTCCCGGAGATATTGCTTCAACAACAGTTGAAGCTCTTGCTTTTCGTCAGTAGAAAGATTTTTGATCGTCTCGACCACATCACTGAAAGTCATAACTTACCAAACCCTATTGTGCTGATTAGATTATAGCAAAAAATATTTTTTTGGTTGACTTTCGTTTCTCGTTCCCCGGCTCTCTCTGCCTCGTCTTAAAAAAAGCAAAAAATCTCACTATTTACCATTTTCAAACTTCCAAGATTCCGGAAACCTCGAATAATGAAAAGCAGCCAATAACGGATCTAACTTTTGCTTCCACATGAAATCCGCCAACAATTTAGCCGTCACCGGAGCCAACAAAATGCCATTGCGGTAATGCCCCGTAGCCAATGTCAAATTCTCCCAAGCACTAGCACCCAAAATCGGCAACTCATCAGGAGTAGCTGGCCGAAATCCCCACCAAAACTCCAGAATCGGATAATTTTGTAATTCGGGATATAACTTAATCGCTCCTGCTAGCAAACTTTGCATTCCCGCAGGCGTATTTCCCGGCGTAAAATCCACATTTTCGCTAGTTGCACCAATAATAATTCTGCCATCTTGACGCGGCACAATATAAATGCCAGTCCCGAATATAACGGTTTGCAGGGGCTGGATAACTCCACAATCTTCTGGTACACATACTGACAGCATTTGTCCCTTTCTTGGAAAAACCGGAACATTCAATAATTGCTCAGACCAAGCACCCGCCGCCAAAACATAACGGTCTGCTTGCAATTTTCCTGCTGTTGTTTCAATGCCAACAACTCGGTTGCCCTGCCGAATAATTTCCCCTGCATTGCCTTGAATAATCTCAATCTGCAATTCTTTAGTTGCTGCCTGAAGCGTCCGAAATAAAGCGCGGTTGTCAACTTGAGCGTCGTCAGGATACCACCAACCGCCTATTACTTCTTGACCTAATCCAAACTGGTGCTGGCGAACAGTATCTCTGTCCAACCATTGATAATTAAGGTTTGACAAAAGTGGCTTTTCTTGAGGATCATTTTGACAAACTGGTGCGAGAATTCCCGATCGCCAATATCCCGTTTTCAATCCGGTAATATCTTCTAGCTGTTCCACCCAGGCGGGATACAGTGCGCGGCTTTGCAAGCACAAATCGAGCATCGGACTGGGGGGAATTCGTTCGGCTTGCGGGGCAAGCATTCCAGCGGCAGCCCGGGCAGTCGGTTGTTTAGAATCGGCGGTGAGAACCGCGACAGATGCCCCTCGCAATTTCAGTTCTACTGCTAGCGAAAGACCAATTATTCCGCCGCCAATAATCAGAATATCTTTAGGTGAATTCATAAAAACCTGGCGGTAGCTTGGAAACCCAGTGGCTTTAGCCCTGGGAGGAAAAGGGACACGGGATACTTTAGTATCCCGTCAACAGTCTTAAAATCCATAATTGTACCCATCCTTGTGATGAATAGAAGAACAATATTTGTGATTGATTCCTTGGACTAATCCTTGGGCTGTTGACAGATTAAAACTACCAGATGAGCGGACAGCCACTCTGCCCGTGTAAGTACCCATCTTTTTGCCCGAAGTAACAAGGGCTTTTACAATATCCCCTGTCTGGAAACCCTTAACAAACTTAAACCTAGGAACGTACCTAGAAGGGAATCCAAATTTATTCGTGCGGCACATTTGCCTTGAACCATGCCCCGTGGCTTTGATATTTAAAGGCTGATTCGCTGACACGAAAATTTCAGGTGTATTGCCTACGCAAGCAGCATCAAAGAAGTGGGTTTTTGGCAGTTCTAAGCGTATGCGATTGAATTTAGTCAACCCGCCAGAGCCTGTAACAATCTTTTTACCTGTCGCTTTTAAGCGATTAAATAAAGCCCATCGAGTCGAGTTAACAGCAGTGGCATCCTTCAACGGACGTTTAGCTTGTGCCACAATTTTTTTCAAAACATCGGGTTTTTTTGCCAAGAATATCTCGATGCCTTTAGTGCCTTTTTTTGTGTTGCAAGGTTCGCAAGCTAAGCACAGGTTAGATATTCTATTGGTTCCGCCTGACACTCTAGGATGAATGTGTTCAACTTGTAGTGGTACATTCTCTATGCCACAGTAAGCACACCGCCTATCCCATTTGGCAAGAAGATACTCGCGGACTTCGTAGCCTTGTAGCTCTCCTTGCTGATACTCAATCCCTGAAATTTCCGGGTTTTCCATTTTTTGCAAATCCCACCTCACCAATTCCTGAAAAATCGTATTAACGGGTGCAAGCTTTGACAGCTTGTTGACCCAAGTTAACGTTGTCTCTACTCGGTGTTGGAGGCTGGGAGCTAACCAACCTTTGGATCTAGTTCGGTTCAGAAATCTCGGTTGGCGATACCTTGTCTGCCGACTTCTGCGGTTGCGCCGCAGAGAACGGCGCGAGTCTAGCAATGCTTTAATTGCTGGCCCGCGATGGGTTAATTCGGCTACCCAGATGAGATGGGAATTCAGAAGTAAAGCAAACCCCGTAACTTTTGAACCGGGATCAATCTTTAAAGTAACAGGCTGCGGGTCTCGATCTACCTTTTTCCTCAAAATTATAGTGAAAGGATAAAGCCTGAAAACTTTAGATTTGCCAGCCTTTAACAGTTTGCGTGCCAAAGATGGTTTGCATGGTGTTAGTGGTTTGCGGTTAGCATCTAAAACAAAAACGTAATTTGGTTGGATAGACATTGTTGTGTCCCTTCGATTTCTCGTAAAGTTCGCTTTGCCAATGTTATAGGGGCTTTTTACGCTGGCAACACTATTCCATTGACCTTAGAATTGTTTAATGGCAAACAACAGAGCGGAAAACTAGCGTCGCATTTTCCGGTGTTTTGACCCCTATAACGTAGCCACTTAAGGCTTAGGCGGGTAAGCACGGCTTCAGTTTATTTGCTGAAGCCCCGTGTCTTTAGACCGGGGTTGCTTACTAACTTTTATATGGACTTTCTGGGTTTTTTGACCGCAAGCATCTAGGATACAAGCCCCCGGATTCATCCGTGGAGAAATAAAAAAAAACGTGTATCCGATGAAACTTGCCCCCCGAATTTATCCGTGGGGTCAATGCTTCAATGCTTCAATCTAAAATCTCAAATCTAAAATCGATTGACCTCTCGGATTTCTTTATGGTAAGGTGCCCCGTGTGCACCTTACAGTTAGAATTCTTGCACAAGTCTTACAGATTATCTGGCAAGGCGATCGTCCTATCTGCCTTCCTTAACAAAAAATCTATGCTTGGGGTTTCCAGACAGTTTCAGAACCTTGACCCCAGAAACCGTCATATTTTGTCACCTTAATATCGCCTAAAACCTTGGTTTGGCAGGACAAACGGCGGTTGGAGGCGGGAGAATGGGGAGGAACCGAAAGTCGGGCTTTTTCGCGCCACTGGACCTCGGAAACTTCGCCCTCGACGGTGACAGCGCAGGTGCCACAAGTGCCGAGGCCGTGGCAGTTGATGACTTTGGCGTTGCCGTTGTAGAGATCGATGCCGTTTTTGAGCAATACTTCACGGAGATTCGCTCCGCGATCGCACTCAAATGTTTTTCCTTGCGCTTGTACTTTGACCACAGCAATTTACCCCAGTTAGATTTATGTTAATTTTCCTATATATTATCGCATTAAATTCAAATAAATTCATCTAATATGGTAAGTGATATATTACCAATTTCTCGATCGCAATTTCCCATGACAAATCGGCTCTGGATCTACGATACCACGCTGCGAGACGGTGCTCAGTGCGAGGGACTCTCCTTATCTCTCGAAGACAAACTGCGAATTGCTCGACAGTTAGACAGTTTAGGAATTCCCTTTATTGAAGGCGGCTGGCCGGGGGCAAATCCTAAAGACGTACAATTTTTTTGGCGTCTTAAAGAACAGCCCCTAACTCAAGCAGAAGTTGTAGCTTTTTGTTCGACTAGGCGGCCGGGAACTACGGCAGCTAATGATGAAATGTTGCAGGCTATTTTGTCCGCCGGTACTCGCTGGGTGACGCTGTTTGGCAAGTCGTGGGATTTGCACGTTATTGAAAGTTTGAAGACCACGCTAGACGAAAATCTGGCGATGATTCGAGATACAATTGAATATTTGCGGAGTCAGGGAAGGCGCGTTATTTACGATGCCGAACACTGGTTTGACGGCTACAAACACAATCGAGATTATGCTATTAAAACTTTAGAAGTAGCCGCCGATGCCGGTGCAGAATGGCTGGTGCTTTGCGATACTAACGGCGGTACTTTGCCTCACGAAATTAGTGAGGTGGTTCGCGATGTTTTAGAATCTTTAGGAACTAATAGACAAAAATCTTTACAATTAGGAATTCATACTCACAACGACTCTGGAGTTGCGGTTGCTAATGCTTTGGCTGCTGTGCGGGAAGGAGTGAGGATGGTACAGGGAACTATAAACGGTTACGGCGAACGCTGCGGCAATGCCGATTTATGTTCTTTGATTCCTAACTTTCAGCTAAAGCTGGGTCAGAATTGCATTGAAGACGAGCAATTAGTGAGATTAACTCAAGTAAGTCGCTCGATTAGTGAAATTGTCAATCTTGCTCCCGACGATCGTGCTCCTTTTGTCGGCCTTTCAGCTTTTGCTCACAAAGGCGGAATTCATGTATCGGCTGTTGAGAAAAATCCGTTAACTTACGAACATTTGGAACCGGAAAAAATTGGCAACAGGCGGCGAATTGTGATTTCGGATCAAGCGGGTTTGAGCAATGTTTTGGCGAAAGCGCGCACTTTTGGCATGGATCTCGATCGCAAAAATCCTGCTTGCCGCCAAATTCTAGAAAAATTGAAAGATTTGGAAAGCCAGGGATATCAATTTGAGGGTGCTGAGGCTTCTTTTGAATTGTTAATGCGAGAGGCTTTGGGAAAGCGCAAGCATTTATTTGAAATCAAAGGTTTCCAAGTTCACTGCGATAAAGGTAGGGAAGAAACAGTTAATTCTTTAGCAACGGTGAAAGTGACTGTTAACGGTCAAGATATTCTCGAATGCGCGGAAGGAAACGGGCCTGTTTCCGCACTTGATGCGGCTTTGCGGAAGGCTTTGCGGAATTTTTATCCTGCAATTACTGATTTTAACTTAACCGATTATAAGGTGCGAATTCTGGACGGATGTGCGGGAACTTCTGCTAAAACTCGCGTTTTGGCTGAGTTTAGCAACGGTCAAGACCGCTGGACGACTGTGGGGGTTTCTGGTAATATTTTGGATGCTTCTTATCAAGCGGTTGTTGAGGGTTTGGAGTATGGTTTGGTGTTGGGAGATAGGGAGGCGATCGTTTTAACTGTGTCGAGTTATTAGGTTGACGGCGAAGAGAAGTTGCCTGAATATCGATGTTTAAATAGATACCAAGAGGAGCATCTCAATGAAAGCAGCCAAGCCCAAAATTGGAGTTTTGAGGCCAGATGCTCTCTTGCTGCGAGGCAGGAGGAAAGAGTCAGAAGGAAGGAGCCAAAAGAAGTGTTTTTACAAATATGAGATGCTCCCCTACTTTGGGGAGCATCTCAATGAAAGCAGCCAAGCCCAAAATTGGAGTTTTGAGGCAGGAGGAAAGAATCAGAAGGAAGGAGCCAGAAGAAGTGTTTTGACAAATATGAGATTCTCCCTACTTTTTCACCTCATTATTATTACCTTCCCCAACGATCGATCGCATTCCTTCGAGCGTCGCGGGAATGCTGCGCGGGTCCATAAACATCACCTTGCTGCTGTCGCTGGTGCCAATTTTTAGACCCATATCCAGATAGTTTTGAGCTAACAAAAATTGTAAAGCTTCCCGGGCAGTGGGGTCATTTTGCAGAGTTTTGGCGATTATTTGCAAGGCCTCAGAAGTAGCTTGAGCTTTCAAAACCTGACTTTGGCGTTCTGCTTGAGCTTTTAGGACGATCGCCTTTTGTTGAGCTTCCGCCTCCAAAATAGTCGCTTTTTGGCGCGCTTCTGCATCCAGAACTTGCGCTTCTGCTTTACCTTTGGCGCTGTTAACTGCTGACTCGCGTTCGCCCTCGGATGTCAGAATTAGCGCCCGCTTGCGTCGATCGGCTGCCATCTGCAATTCCATCGATTCCTGTACAGTTTTAGAAGGGATAATATCGCGCAATTCTACCCGCGTTACTTTCACTCCCCAAGGATCGGTAACAATATCTAAATCTCTGAGCAAAATTTCATTAATTTGAGAACGAGCAGTAAAGGTTTGTTCGAGATCCAGTTGACCCATTTCGGCGCGAATTTGAGTCAGCACCATATTTACCATTGCTGACTGGAGATTTTCTACTTTGTAACAAGCTTTTTCCAAGTCTACAATGCGCCAGTAAACCACAGCATCAACGGTGATGGAAACGTTATCGCGGGTAATACAAGCTTGCGGGGGAACATCTAAGACTTTTTCCCGAATTGTTTGCTCGTACACGACGCGATCGAGAAACGGCTTGACAAAATTCAAACCCGGTTCCAGTTTCTTACCGCTGTATTTACCTAAAGTTTCCACCAATGCTTCATTTCCCTGATTGATAATTTTGACGGAACCTGCGAGGGCTGAGCCGCCTAAAGCTAAAAATACGAGTAAAAAAAATTGTTCCACAACAGACTCCTAATAATTGTTGATTGTTAACTGTTGGTTATTGGTTATTGGTTATTGGTTATTGCCAATGCCCAATGCCCAATGCCCGATGCCCAATGCCCAACTACCAATTTCCAACTACCAATTTCCAATTCCCAATTCCACATTTTGTTTAAGAATGCAAGAGATTTTCGGGCAAAACTATTAGAGTAGTGCCTTTCCGTCCCACGACAATTACGTTTTGGTTGGGGGGGATAGTGGCCTTGGTGTCTTCGCAGCGAGCTTGCCAAGAATTCCCCTCATAAATGACTCGGCCGGCTTCTCCGGGGGGAATTTCTGTCAAAGTTTTTGCTTCCTGAGAATCTGCGATCGCCCTTGCCTTGCCTTTTGGTATCAACCGCCGAGACAGCAGCACAAAAACTGTCGAAAATACCATCCACAGGAATATTTGTAAATTAACGTAAGGTAGAACTAGAGAGCATCCAGCTACGGCGAAGGCGCTCAGTCCCATCATAAAAGCGACAAAAGCAGTCGGGAGAAATAGCTCTGCCAAACAGAGCAAAGACCCAGCTAGCAGCCAAAGGAGCGTCGGAGTCAAGATCATAAAAAGAATAGGTGATACTATTTAGATCTTAGATTGGAAATTTAAGATTTAAGAATTGCCAACAACTGACTATGCAAGGGTTTGCGACTTGCAGCCCCTCAGAGCGATTTTTCGCGCAGAGGTACCAGGTTGAGGCTTCCATCGTACTCCAAGTCTGAGTTTAGTAACTTAAATTACAATTTAAGCCGGTGCAGACTGGCAGAAACTACAATTTCTAGGGGCCCAAAGGCAGTTAAGAAATTGATAGGGGCTAAAATCAGTTTATTCTCAAGCTCATGAATTTGGGCTGGCGAATCATATATCTTCAGAATCTTTTTACACAAACTATTTCGATATGATCAGCAGTTTCTCCGAACCCATTTATTGCCCGAATCTTAGCTGTGCCGATCCCCGCAATACCTTTGGCCGCCAGCACTGTGCAGCGTGCGAAACGGATTTAATTTATCGCTATGTGTGGGTGGTGGGACAAGCAGCCGAGGAAGTGCCGGCGGGTAAGGTAATAGCCGATCGATACTTTGTCATTGCACCTCAAATCTGGCTCGACAGCCGTCCAGCTTTGCCTCCCAGCGTCCCTGAACAACTGCCGGATAGCATTATGCCTTACCTGCATTTGTATCCCCAACGGCTGCATACGCCGGAAGTATACGGTTTTTCTTCCTTGGGGGAAGCACCGGAAGCGACAGACGTGCTCTTGTTGGAAAATGTGCCCATCAATAATTTCGGTCGCCTGTATCCTTCTATTTTAGAATCTTGGTCTGGGACAAGCGCCGCGCGCCAAGTTTACTGGCTGTGGCAAATGCTCCAACTGTGGGCGCCGCTATCGGAACAGGGAGTCGCTTCGAGTTTGCTGGTACCGGAAAATTTGCGCGTGGAAGGTTGGCGGGTACGCCTGCTGGAACTGCACCGGGGCAATTTTGTACCGACGCTGCGGGATTTGGGAGATGTGTGGTCAGGTTTGGTGGAATCAGCGCAACCCGAGGTGCAGTCGAGACTCGGAGAGATTTGTCAGTTTATGCGGCGCAGCAGCATGAATTTCGACGCGATCGCCCTGGAACTAAACGATTTACTATTAGAACAAGCCGCTCAATTGCCTCTGCACTTAGAAGTAGTCGGCATGACCGATACCGGGCCGCAACGCTCCCAAAATGAAGACAGTTGCTATCCGATTGCTACTGATTTTCAATCTAGCAAAACTTCAGGGAACGACAAATTAATTCCTTACTTGACAATGGTTTGCGACGGGGTTGGAGGTCACGAAGGAGGAGAAGTTGCCAGTCAATTAGCCGTGCAATCTCTGAAAGCTTTAATCCAAAATTTGCTCGCAGAAATTGCTCAACAAGAAGAGTTGATGACGCCAGCAATGGTCATCAAGCAACTCGAAGAAATAGTGAAAGTTGTGAATAATGTGATTTCCGCTCAAAATAACGAGCAGGGAAAAGAGTTGCGCCAGCGGATGGGGACGACTTTGGTGATGGCCCTCCAGTTGCCTCAAAAAGTGAAAATTTCCGAGGATTTGCCCTCGAATAACAGCCACGAACTTTATTTAGTCAATGTTGGAGATAGCCGCGCTTATTGGATTGGCAAAAATTACTGTCACCGGCTGACTGTGGACGACGACGTAGCCTCAAGGGAAGTCCAGCTAGGACATTGTTTATACTGGGAGACTCAACTGCGAGCCGATGCAGGAGCCCTGACTCAAGCTTTGGGAACGCGGGACGGTGATTTCCTGCGCCCGACGATTCAGCGATTTATTGTCGAAGAGGAAGGCTTACTGCTGCTGTGTTCCGACGGTTTGAGCGACAACGACTGGGTAGAGAAATCTTGGGAGAATTACGGCCCAGAGGTGCTTGAGGGCAAAATGTCTTTGGAAGCCGCGGTTCAGTCTTGGATTCGTCTCGCCAACGAGAAAAACGGTTATGACAACACCTCCGTGGTGGCCACTCACTGTCGGATGTCGCCTGAGAGATTGGTACTGTTCGATCCGGCGGTGGCGTCAGCGCCGGCGTCAGCGCCAGCGTCCGCCTCGGTGTCGCTGCCGCCGTCCCTGCCGCGGTCCCTCCAGAAGTCCGGGAGGATTCCAGAATCTCAGCTTTCAGAATCGTCCAAACAGTTGTTGTACCCCGAAACTTCCCCCGCCCCGGAACCCGTTCAAAAACCCCGATCCAAGCTGCCACTGCCCCTACTGGGGGTGTTGGGGCTGATATTAGCCGGCGGCGGTTTAGGTTTGTGGGTGCAAAGCCTCCAAAGCCGCCAGCCAGATCCCGCACCACTTCCGCCACCGCCGGAAACTCCCGCCCCAAGTCCTTCGGAGAGTCCCTCGCCCGGAGCTGAGAGTCCCTCGCCGTCCCCCGAATCGACTCCTGCGGAAATTCCGTCGCCCGGGGTCGAGAGTCCCTCGCCGTCCCCCGAATCGACTCCTGCGGAAATTCCGCCGCCCGAAGAAGGGGAAACTCCTTTGCCATCACCGGAGTAAGGGAGATTGAATTAAGCAGAACCTTTCATAAAAGTAATATGGGATGCGGGAAACGATCGCGTCTTCAGATTCCAGAGGGAAGCGACGCGGGGGACTTCAGTCCCCGTGTTCTTTCTTTCCGACCAACGGCCCTTGTGGTAAATCTTCTAGGCTTTTGAGCTTACAAAAAAATGCTTCGAGAGTCGCAGCTATCTACTATCCAAATTCGGGAAAACTTTCCCAGTGTAAATGGAATGCTTTCTGGTAGAGCTCATTGATCTTCTCTTCCAAGATTGGCCTGTAAGTTTTTTTTTGCGTGGTCGCGGTTGGTTTTTCGGCTAGCACCCATTTTTACTTACTGAGATGTTGCACCATTTTCAATAAGCCTTTTATGAACGGGATCTGGGGCCCGTTTCACAAGAAAATCTACTCTTCGCTTCACAAGCGGGAAAGCCTGTGCGAGCGAGAATCGTTCAGATGTGAGCTTACCTACACAATCGCTCAATTACTCGTCAATTTTATCGTTTTATAATACCAAATCCGGGAAACGTTACCCCTTACCCCTGATGATAACCCTGCGGAAACTTCACTCGCTTGTGTACTCTCAAAAAATAGAACCTTTGAGGCAAATATTGAAGAAAAATTGTCACCAACTTCAATAAATACAGCTCGCTTGACAGTTGATAAACAAGTGAATATTTTGCATAGCTTCGGTGTCCCTTGCGCGATCGTATGGCTGCTTTTGGCCCCGGTCGTCATCAATTAGAGGTCGTTAACCCGGATTTGGTATTAGATAATTTTCTCGCGGACCTGTGAAAACTATTTGACAATTTATTGACGATCGTCGCCTTAATTGGGCTAGTCCAACCTTTCCGCTTTTTTAATTATCATTATTAGTTAATTTTTTATCCACTTAGAGGGGCTGACAAAATCTACTCATTTCTAACTTGTTACCAATGACTTGACATCAGCTATGCTATGTAAATCACAGTGGGATCATCTCAAGGAAAGCAGCCAAGCTAGAAATTGGAGTTTTGAGGCAGGAGGCAGAAGGTAGAAAAAAAGAGGCAGAAGGCAGGAGCCAGAAGAAGTGTTTTTACAAATATGAGATGCTCCATCACAGTTAATGATTTGGTATCATAGTCTGCTTGCAGAAATAAGAGGGCTAAAAAGTCAGCCATCACTACAAAAAGTAGTTAAAAATGCTTAATAATCTCCAGGCAGCTAACAATTAGCGATTAGGAACTAACAACATAAGCTTTTTTTATATTGACGGCGCACAATTTATTAACTATAATTACCAGGGTAAAAATAACAAAAATCTTACGCCTAACAGTTTTTCTCAAATAACCGTTAAACTATTCTAACGTTTGCGCGTACTCAACCTCGCAGGCACAACCTATATCTGTTAAGGATTCGTCCTGATTCACAGGAGCAAGATTTTAAAATATGCATCTCAGCGAACTGACTCACCCAAACCAATTACACGGCCTCTCGATTCATCAACTCGAACAAATTGCCCGACAAATTCGAGAAAAGCATTTAGAAACTGTAGCCGCTAGCGGCGGCCACCTCGGCCCAGGATTGGGTGTAGTCGAACTGACCTTAGCACTCTACCAAACACTCGACCTCGATCGCGACAAAGTTACTTGGGATGTCGGCCACCAAGCTTATCCTCACAAATTGATAACCGGTCGCTACAACCACTTCCACACCCTGCGCCAAAAAGACGGCGTTGCAGGCTATCTCAAGCGCTGCGAGAGCAAATTTGACCACTTCGGCGCAGGTCACGCTTCCACAAGCATTTCCGCAGCGCTAGGAATGGCGATGGCGCGCGACCTCAAGGGGGAAAACTTTAAAACTGTAGCAGTCATCGGCGACGGCGCATTGACGGGCGGCATGGCACTCGAAGCGATCAACCACGCGGGCCATATGCCGAAAACCAATTTGTTAGTTGTGCTCAACGACAACGAGATGTCAATCTCCCCCAACGTCGGCGCAATTACCCGCTATTTGAACAAGATGCGATTGTCGCCACCAGTGCAGTTTCTCAAAGATAACTTAGAGGAACAATTCAAACACATTCCCTTTGTCGGCGAAACTTTTACTCCAGAAATGGAACGCCTCAAAGAAGGGATGAAACGCTTAGCAGTCTCGAAAGTTGGAGCAGTAATTGAAGAATTGGGCTTTACTTACATGGGCCCGGTAGATGGACACAATTTGGAAGAGTTAATTACCACTTTCAAACAAGCTCATACTATCCAAGGGCCGGTGTTGGTTCACGTTGTGACGGTGAAGGGCAAAGGATATGCGATCGCCGAAAAAGACCAAGTAGGATATCACGCCCAAAATCCCTTTAACTTAGCTACCGGCAAAGGCATTCCCTCCACTAAACCCAAGCCTCCAGCTTACTCGAAAGTCTTTGCCCACGCCCTGGTCAAGCTAGCAGAAGATAATCCCAAAATTGTCGGCATTACCGCTGCAATGGCAACCGGAACAGGTCTGGATAAACTTCATGAAAAACTGCCGAAACAGTACATTGATGTCGGGATTGCCGAACAGCACGCCGTGACTTTATCCGCTGGTTTAGCCTGCGAAGGAATGCGCCCGGTTGTAGCAATTTACTCGACATTTGTGCAGCGGGGGTATGACCAAATAATTCACGATGTCTGTATCCAAAATTTGCCCGTTTTCTTCTGTTTGGATCGCGCCGGAATAGTCGGCGCTGACGGCCCCACCCACCAAGGAATGTACGACATTTCTTTCTTGCGGTGTCTGCCAAATATGACAATTATGGCACCAAAAGATGAGGCAGAATTGCAGCGGATGGTCGTCACAGGAATCAACCACACCAGCGGCCCGATCGCCATGCGTTACCCGCGCGGCAACGGTTACGGCGTGCCTTTGATGGAGGAAGGTTGGGAAGAATTGCCGATCGGCAAAGCCGAAATTCTCCGCAACGGCGACGATTTGCTGATATTGGGTTACGGTTCGATGGTTTATCCGGCAATGCAAACCGCCGAGATGCTGAGCGAGCACGGCATTGAAGCAACTGTGATCAATGCGCGTTTTGTCAAGCCTTTGGACACCGAATTAATCCTGCCTTTGGCACAGCGAATCGGCAAAGTTGTCACAATGGAAGAAGGCTGTTTGATGGGAGGCTTTGGTTCAGCAGTAGCCGAAGCTTTGTTGGACAATAATGTTGTTGTTCCAGTGATGCGGTTGGGTGTACCCGATACATTGGTAGATCATGCAACGCCTGAACAATCATTTGCCAGTTTGGGATTAAATCCGTCGCAAATGTGCGATCGCATCTTAGCAACATTCAGCCGCAAACAGTCTCCTGTTAGCGTGTAAATAGCTAGAATTGTAGGGTGCGCCTAGCGCACCTTACCATTAGAGTTCCGAGCAGCAGGATTGAAGTAAGACTTGAGGATAAGGCAGAAAAAACAATGACTAACGTGAAACCAAATCGTACCTTAAATTTTAATCTAGCGCTAGTGGCTGAAAACTCGGCGATTAGTAGTTGATATGTGTGCGGCTGTTTTGACATTAGAAGTGAGTTAAAAGCAAGATGACTGTAAAAAGTTTTGACATAGTAATAGTAGGAGCAGGTCCCGCAGGCGGACACTGCGCGAGAATCCTAGCTAAATCTGGTCACCAAGTCTTGCTGGCAGAGCAAAACGACAATTTTAATAAAAATGACTTTTCTAGCGCCGCCACGCCTCTAGAAACCCTCTCTAAATTCGATTTACCTGAATCCGTTATCGGCAGCTTTTGGCACAAGCTTACTATTGAAACCAGCAAAGTCAGTCAAACTTGGGAGTCTCCCGAAAGCTTGGGAGTTGTTCTCAACTTTGCTAAATTTAGAGCATTTTTGGCCGGCGAAGTTGAGCGATTTGGCGGTGAAGTTTGGCTGGGTTATCGCTACACCGGACATTCACAAAGCAAAGGCGAAACAACAGTCGAATTTAAACAGTTATCCGACGGTCAACTTATCAAAGTTAGGACTAAAGTATTGGTTGATGCTACTGGCTTTGCTAGGGCGATTATGTACGAAAAAGAGAATGATAAGCCCGATTTTTTGTCGGGAACCGGAATCGAATATTTAATTGAATTAGAGCCAGAAATTTACAATAAATACAGCAGCGATTTAATCTTATTTGTGGGTGATAAATGGATGCCTAAAGGTTATTCTTGGATATTTCCAATGGAACAAAACAGGCTGAAAGTTGGTGCTGCCCGAATTTTTTTAGAGCAGAAAACGCTGAGGCATTTGCCGCCGCTGAAAAAATATATTGATTTACTGATTGATGAATATCTGAAGTCTAAAAATTATAAAATTCTTGACAAACACGGTTCAATGCTGAAGTACAGTCGCGGTTTGAATGATATTTATTGCAAGGATAATATAATTGCGATCGGCGATAGTGTTTCTACAGTAAATTTTTTGGGTGGCGAAGGAATTAGACACGGGATGGATGGTGCCCAAATCGCCGGGAAATATATTCAAAGGTATTTGGAGGGAAAAATCTCAGATTTTCGGGATTATGAGATGGAAATGCACCGCAAGTTTGATCGGAAATGGAATATTTCGGAAAGATTGGCAGTGAGAAAGTATATCGATGATGTTAATGATGAACTGACCGATAAAATAATTTCTTATTTAAAGTATATGAACACAGAAGATGTTATGGAGATTTTATTTTATTATAAGTTTGAGAAAATTTCCCGAGGGTTGGGCGGTTATTTGCAGCGAAAAATCAAGGAATTGATTAAGAAATTTAACTGGTAAGGTGCGTCCGTTGAGAGATTGTTGATTGAGGAAAAATCTCGCTGATTGACGGACCTTACTAAGCTAATTCAAGCTAATTTTAAGGCATTTTCGGCAGTTACTTGAATGCGCGGCAGCGACAATAAAGAATCGTCAAAACTGCTAAAATTTAATTGATATGATACACCAAAAGTATATCCACTAGCTCCAATTAAATGCGCTACAATGGGATCGAAATCCCCGTAAGGATAGGCAAAGCATTTAACAGATTTCTCTAATCCCTGTTCCAAGATAGCACGGGATTTGACCGCCTCCCGCACAATTTCTGTCGGCGACAATGCAGTCAAAGGTTGATGAGTAGCAGACATAGAACCGAATTCAATCCCTGCATCCCGCAATTGCAAAATTTCCGGCCATCCCATTAACGGCACTTCTTCAAATTCGGCTTTTTCCCAACTATTTGTCTTGCCTATTGACTCCGCTACAATAAAAACAGTTCCTGTAAAATCAAAGCGTTTTAGCACAGGCCAAGCATATTGGATAAAGTCGAGATAGCCGCCGTCAAATGTCATCAATACAGCTTTACCGGGTAAAGGAGTTTTAGCCTGTTTTGCGCTTCGCCAGTTTTCCCAACTCACACTGTAATAACCCAGATTTTTGAGCTTGTGTAACTGTTGTTCAAAAATCTGGGGAGTAACTGCGTCTAAACCGTCAGGAGAAATGCGGCGGTACGAGAGAATCGGGAGTTTTTGTGTAACGCTATGATTGTCCAAAACTTGAGGTTTCACCGAGTGAGAAACTTCCCGATAAGAAGATTTTGAGCCAATGATTTCCGGTGCGTAAAATACTTGCTTTGGAAACTCGTTTTCTTGGGGAATTTGCATTGTCGGTTCCCCCGCGATTGCCGCGGCTGACTCGATTTCCTGCAGCGCCGCCTCCGGGAGTGAGGCGCGGCGGCTGACACTCGTCCCGATCGCACCCGATCGCCTGCCGAATATCACCGCATTTTGGGGATAAATGCCCCCAGCACCCGGTGCATTCAACCAGTCGGGCAAATTCGACCTTTGTCGAGCACAAGAGGCTAAGCGCGATCGCAGCCACTGCTTGCCGTTGAGTGGTTTTCCAACCAAAGCTTCTCGCACGGTGGCGACGCACAACTCAAAACCCATATTTCGAGTAATTGTCGATCGCAATTTTTGAGCCGAAACAAAATTATTTTCCACCGCAACAGTGACAATACCGACAGCAACGCCGCCTACTTTCACCAGCACATTTATTTCAGAAAGCTCAACTTTTATATTAGCAAATTCCTCGCTAACTTCTACAGCAATCAAATCTTTTTCGAGGGTAATTGTTGGGACTTTCTCAGCTATTTCAGGATTGTAGAAATCCTCCAAATGCCAATGCGGACGCCCCCATAATTCTTGCAGAAATAGCGTCCAGTCATGTTTAGGGTGCAATGGTTCCAGCAACATTTCCCACAACTTATTGCCTTTTTCGCAGCGATTGCGTTGAAAGAAGCGATCGAGAATTTGCCAAGCAAACTGAGCTGCAACCGCATCCGCCAAAACCGAAGCCGCAACCATGCCATCGCAAATCGGGAATTCAATAATACCTAGTTGAATTCCTTCTAGTTCGATCGTACAGCACAGGCGATCGCATATTTGCAAAGCGTAAATATCCGAAATTGGTTCGCTCACTTCCACCGCAACTTTCCAGGCAATTTCACCCTGGACTCGCTGAATTTTATCTAAAATATATCTGATTTCATTTCGCGTGAAAATTTTATGATATTTGTGAACGTTACTACTTTTGACATCTCTCTCAATTCCTTTGTGCCAAGGTAGATTTAAACTGAGCTTTGCGGCTTTTTCTTGATAGTTAACGAGCATTGTGGCGTCATATTCAATGCCCATGAAATTACAAATTTCTCCTAGAATCAGTGTTTTGTTATCTAAAAGCTCCTCATATTTAACTAATATATGATTTGATTTATTAATATATTTGTGGCTAGTTAACATCGCGTGTTCCCAGCGATTGATACAGTGGTTTAAATCCCAACCAGCGCCCCACAATTCGTTAAAACTCCTAGTAGCATCAAACATAGAAGCTATTGTATCCATACCGTTTCGCAAAATATGTATGAATTTCGCATCCGGTAAAAAGCGCTCTATTTCATCAATAAAATATATGTGCTCCGGCGTTTTTTCCAACCAAATGCTTTTTTTTTGTTCACCCGCCAAACCATCCAAAACTTTCACAAACCAACTAGCTTTAGCTTCCACAGTTTGGCTGTCATCAAAATCTTTCAAAAGTTCAGGACGTTTAATCTCATCCTTAAAAAAAGCTTCCATTCTACCTGGCAACTTTCCCGCAAACTGATCGTATAGCAAATAGTGAAAAAACTTAGATTCGGGAAAAGAAATAACTTCGGGATGAGCAGCTAATAAGCTTTGAAGAATTGTTGTGCCACTGCGAGGAGCTCCCACTAGAAATATTCGTTTCATTTTTATACTTTATAAGTTGTTTGTGCATGAGATTTTTTTTTATGAACCGCAGAGAGCGCAGAGGGCACAGAGGGAGAGAATACAGAGGTAGGATTTATGTTCCTCTGTGCCATCTCTGCGGTTAAAAACTATTTTTCTAACTCCAAGTAAAATCCTGTTTTAACAAATCAGAAAGTTCCTGATTGTAAGGTTTGAAATAATCTGTCAATTGTTGTTCTATTGCTGCTGGTATTTTGCTGTACTCCTCGCTCGTATTAATGTCATATTCTTTACTTGCGATCGCACTAATATCCAAGAAATCTAACACTTGCGAAAAAACTTTATCGGTATTTGCCTCAAAATCTTCGCTTTTGAGAATTAGCAACTGTTCCCTCGGAAAATAATCGAGCCAATTCCTGATTTGTTCAACATAAATTCCTCGTGACAAATAAGAATAATGTTGGTGGTTGAAACTGTAATAACTTTGATCGGTTTTAATTTTTTCAATTTCACCTTTTAGGCGATCGGGTTCTGAAGCGATCGCCTTTTCAAAATTCAGCTTTTCGCAGCCGATCGCCACTTCTAAATGATAGTGCAGCCAAGCTCGTTTGACCGGGTTTCGCAGCATTACAATTAGCTTAACATCCGGGAAACACTTGTAAACCCGCTCTGCCACCAACGGATGATAAATATAGTAACCAGTCATCTCCCACAGCAAAACCTTGTCACCCGCCACACAGCGAGTCAACTGCTTGCTGTACCAATCAACACCCCGCTCAAAATTCAAATCAAAAAACTGAATTTCGCGGGAACCTTCTTTGAGAATTTGCAAGTGATTTGCGAGATAGCCGGATAGAGGTTCCGTGCCGCACTTTTGAGCGCCAATAATTAAAAAGTCTGGTTCCTGCTTATTTTTCAACTGAGTCGAAATCTTGGCATAGGCGGGATTATCCTTATTCAAGGCGTGAACTTTTTCGATTGGTTCGGGTAAATCCGCAACCTGCATTTTGCCATCAAATTCCCAGTGGTAGGGCGGACAAAGAATCGTTTTTTGGCTTACAGTCGATCGCACGTACAGCGGATAAAGATGCCAATGATAATCGTAGGCGTAAGCCAAACTCTTCTCATAAACCCCAGCATTCACGTAATACTGACCGTTGCCTAAATCCAGCCTGTCTAAGTGCAGGCGGATTGTGCCTTTACCTTCCGCCAGCGGCAGCAATCTGCCCATTTGATTAGTATTAGTCTCAAAACAACTTTGACCGTCTTCCCGGCTAATTGTCACGCCAAAAATAGCAGCCGAAATTGGCTTCGGTACAGAATAATGAATTTCCACAGTAATAGAATCGCCACTGTTTATCTCACCATCCGGCAACACTTTAACATCCGTAATTTCTACTTCCAAAGAACCGAAGCGATTGTCATTAATTCGCAGTTGCGAACCCGTAGTCGTCATTTCAGGAGGACGCATGGGAGTGCGTTTTTCGGTGGCTGGGCGCATTTCCGACAAATACTGACCGACTACCACTTCTGGTTCCCCGTAAGCCACGATTTCACCTGATTTCAGCCACAAAGCCCGATCGCACAGTTTATGAATTTGCGCCGCGTTGTGAGAAATCAAAACAATCGCACATCCTTGATTCTTAAACTCCGTGATTCTGTTCAAACATTTATTTTGAAAAGCCACATCACCAACCGACAAATGTTCATCAACTAACAGCACTTCTGGATCGGTGTGAACCGCCACCGAAAAAGCCAGCCGCATTTGCATCCCGGTACTGTAAGTCCGCATCGGACTATCAATAAACTGTTGCAATTCCGCAAATTCAACAATATCATCAAATCGGCGCGCCGCTTCCCGACGAGTCAAACCGGCCACCACCGCACCCACAAACACATTTTCTCGGCCCGTTAAATCCGAGTGAAAACCCGCACCCAAATCCAACAAACCGCCAATTCTGCCATTAACTTCAATAGTTCCTTCTTGAGCCTGGCCGATACCGCCAACAAGTTGCAGCAGCGTCGATTTTCCCGCGCCATTCTTGCCTAGAATTCCCAGCATCTCCCCGGGAGAAACCGTGAAATTGATATCCCGCAGTGCCCAAAAACGCGCCTGCGGTTTCATCTGCCGAAAACCCGCCAAAGCGGCCTGCATAATCGTATAAGGTCGATCGGCAGAGTAGCGGTTGAAACGTTTCCCCAAACCCTTGACAACAATAGCTTGACGCATTTACAATTCCTCCACAAAAGTATTGCTTTGCCGTCTAAAAATTCCCAGTCCGATCGGCAAAAGAGCAGCCACAACCAAGCTAAGAATTAACAGCGCCAGCCAATCCGGCTGCGTACCTTTGAGCAGTATGGCGCGGTAAGCTCCCAGCAGTGGCACCATAGGATTCAACTGATAAAGAGGCTGAAATTGTTTCGGGACGCTGTTGAGGTCGTAGAAAATCGGAGTCAGGTAAAACAGCATCTGCAAAACTACGCCCAAAGTGTGCTGAGTATCCCGAAAAGTGACATTCAAAGCAGCGAGGGGGTAGGCCAAACTGACAGTCAAAATAAACTGAATAGCCATTAGCAGCGGCAACACAAAAAGCACTGCACTCGGCTGAACGCCATCAATTGCCAGAAAGATAATTAACACCGGCAAAGCTAACAGAAAGTGAATTAGCCCCGTCATAGTCGTGACTACCGGCAAAATTGCCGTGGGAAAATTAGGCTGTCTGATTAGCGCTTTATTGTTGGTAATTAATCCCGTTGCTTGAAATAATGCGGTTTGAGACCAACTCCAGATTAACAAACCGCTGAAAGCAAAGGAAGAAAATTTCGGAACGTTAATCGGTACAACAGAACGAAATACAAATGAAAATACAGCTAACTGCAACAGCGGATTGATTAAAGTCCAAGCAATCCCCAAAGTCGATCGCTTGTAAAGTAATTTTATATCGCGATCGACCAACACCCGCAGCAAATCGAAGAAATGAGCGATTTTGCGCCTGTAACCCAGCCTGGGAACACTTCTCATCGCACACCTCCGGCGACTTGCTCAGGTTGCGACTGTAGCTGCTCTTCCGGCTCAATCTCAGCTAACTGCTGCGCCTGCAACTGCGCTTTTCTGTAAGCAAAAGGACTGTCGAGAGATCCTAGTAACTCGCTGACTACCAACTTGCGCGGCAGCAAACCCGGAACCCCCAAGCGGCGCACCAGCCACCAACCAAGCCACTGAAACATAGCAAATTTCCAAATTTCCCAGCGCGGCACAGTGCGGTTGCGATCGCACGTCAGTAAAAAAGCCCCAAAGCTGCGCCCGTTGTCCTGTAACTGCCTGCTCAAAGCCTCGGCGCTGCGTCTGTGCCGATGCCACACAAAAGCTCTCGGCTCATAAAAAGTCGAGTATCCCTTCGCCAGAATCCGATGAAATATCTCAATATCCCCACCACCACAAGTCGCAGTACCCACATCGAGAGCAACGTCAAAATTGCCCACAGCCTCGAAAACTTGCCGCCGGAAAGCCATATTCGCCCCCACGCCGTATTTGCTCGCCCACAGCAACTCCCGCGTCGAGAGCTTGCTACCATCAAATTTAAAACTGTCGAGGTATTGCAGCATTCCCCCGTAGCGGAGTTCAAATTGAATTTGAGCCTCTGTTTCCAGTTCGGCTGCCGCCACTAAACCGCTCACGGCCATAATTTCTGGGTCAGCAAACGCCGAAGCAATACCCCGCAACCAACCGCGATCGGGCCGCACGTCGTCGTCAGTAAAAGCAATAATCTCATGCCGCGCTTCCGCGATCCCGCGATTGCGCGCCCAGTCCAATCCTGGCCGTTCTTCCTTGACGTAGCGTACCGGCGCATCCGCGACTAATTCAGCGGTGCTGCTGCTTGCAGGAGCGTTGTCTATAACGATAATTTCGCGGTGCGGATAGTCGAGGGCGAGCAGAGCTTCCAGAGCGCCTTTGAGCAAATCTGTACGATCGCGCGTGCAGATGACAACGCTAATTGGCGGCAGGTCGCGATCCGCCACTGCTTCAGAAACAGCGCCGAACTGCTCTCCTAAAGTCGATCGCACCAACTCTTTTCCTAACTGATCCACAATTGTTTGTCGCACTCGCTCAGCGGAAATTGTTTGTTCCCAGGGATTGTTGCTAACAGAAGCCCAGCCCAGAAGCCGTCCCCGGTAGCGAACTAAAATCCGAACTCCTTCGTATTGTTCGAGTTGCCTAATCGGATTAATCTGTTCGGTAAACTCAATCTCCATCACTTTTATTGCCATAACTTGCTCCTGAAAATTTTGCAGCGGGCACTAGATAGAAAACTTTTGACTTTGGACTTTTAACTTTGGGGTTGCAATTTTCCAATTTCCCAACTTTTGAGGTTTGAGTTTTTGGTTTCACTTCCCCGAATTCAGTAGATATGAACGAAAAAAAAATCTTCTAGGGGCTAGTTTAGCTAAGCATAACCAGATATAAGCGAGAAGATGAATGCACTCACCTGCCCGAATCATGTAATCTTTATTTGTACCTATTTACTTAGCTCTTAATTGCTAACTCGTAAGTTTCCAAAGCAACTAAAGGTTTTTCTTCAAGCGTTTCAGCAGTGCGGGGCAAACCGTTAACCGCGATCGCCCCAGCCAGCGGTTGAGCAAAGTGAAGCGCCAGAATCGATCGCAAGTGAGCGCCCCGCAGCGGTTCCGCCCCCGCTTGCGGAAAAATATGGCCGACTGTTAGTTGGTCGTAATACAGGTAAACCCCAGCCGGTCGTTCCGCGTCCAGCAGACTTTCTGCCGCTTCCCAACCTTGCTGTAAATCAATGTTAATTTCATATCCGCCCAAATCAGCACGGGCCGGGCCTCCTTGCATAAAACTAGAAATTGCCGATCGACTTTTTAGCTCATCAATTACACCCCGCAAATACCAATAACCGCGCAATTTTGCCCGCAACCACCGCCAAGTTCCCCGCATCCCCAAGCTTTCCAGCAAATCCAGAGATTTCCTGACTCCCACAGCCAGCCAATCCATAACCGCCGGCCAGAAAAACGCGATCGCCACCACAATCTTGTCTACCAAAAAAGCAGGAGTTTCGTAGTCTTTTATTTGCAGCGTCGGTCTGAGTTCCGGGTGTCGGCGGCCGATTAAAACATCAGATCGCCCTTCCTGACGACATCGGCCAAAAGAGCGATCGAGATTATTAGTTTCGTGTTCGTAATGATAGCCCACAGCCTCCCCCGCTACAGCAAAAGGTACACCAGCTTTCAGCAAACGCATCCCAAACTCGTAATCTTCTCCGCCGCAGTTCCCAAAAGCCGAATCAAACCCATCGAGACGAGCAAACAGTTCTGCATCCAAAGAAAGGTTGCCGCTGAGCAAATCTTGATAAGTAAATCTGTGACTAGGTTGGCTCATCTGATAAAACTTCTCTTCCCACCACGATCGCACTTCCACGTCAAAAAACGTAGTTCCTCCGTGCAACTTAGGCGGATAGGGGCCCATGACAGCCGCTCCCGGACGCTCTCGGTGAACCCGCGCATGGCTTTCCACCAAAGGTGGCAGCGCTTCGATATCGTCGTCGAGAAACAGCAGCAATTTCCCGGTAGCCGAAGCCGCTCCCGTATTGCGGGCGATCGAAGCACTCCGGCAATTTACCTCGATCGCCTGCAGTTTAAACGGAGCTTTGTAGTCTTGTAGCATTGCCAAAGTATCGTCAATGCAGCTATCTGCCACTACAATAACTTCCATCAGGTCGATCGGATAAGTCTGCGAGTGCAAAGCATCAAGAGCGCGCCGCAGCGAAGAACTTCGATTGTGGCTAGGAATAATTATGCTAACTGTTAGATTTTCCATATTTACATTACAACAATTAACTTCATCTGCTTTTCATCTCCCTTCATCTGCCGTTAAAAATAATCTAAAAATCTCTATTCATTGCTCCCCTTAATTTTTTGTAACAACTTCCGAGAAGCAAAATAAGCCCTCGGCCCGCTAATGCAGCCCCGGAATTGAGCCCACAGCAAATCCCTCGGAACCGCATCCGGTTGCTTTCGCAAAGAAGCAATTAATTCAGGAATTTGCTTATACCGCAGCCATCCCCAAGCTAATAGAGGCACACTGAATTCTCTGTTGATTACAAACATCCGCGTCCAGAAAGCATAGACTCCGATTCCGTAGCCTTGGAGCGTTTTTCGCAATTCTTCCCAAGTGCGCCGATGGCGGTGCCAGCTCAATGCTCTCGGCTCGTAGACAATGCAGTAGCCCGCGCGCAAAATGCGGGCAAATAGTTCACAGTCTTCGCCGCCCACAGTGGGTGTTCCCGCCCCCAAAGCTTCGTCAAACAGGCCAATGCAGTCGATCGAACTTTTCCGCAAAGCCATACTCGCCGAAACTCCCACAAGATGCACAATCAGAGGATTGCACTGCGCCCCATCAAAAACTCGGCGCTCAAATCCCCGCCCGTGTGGGCTGTACGACTCGAACCATTCTTGCGCTTCGGTTTCCAGTTCCAAGGGCATCACCAGCCCCGTGACGCACATAACTCGCGGGTCGCTAAAATTCCACAAGAGCGATCGCAGCCAGTTCCGATCGGGCACTGCATCGTCATCTGTAAACGCTACGAATTCATGTTTAGCTTCGCGTAAAGCTCGGTTGCGTGCAGCGCTGGAACCCGGTACGTCTTCGCGCACATAGCGGACTTTTGGGTAATTTTTGATTAGTTCCTTGGTAGCGTCCGTGCTGGGACAATTGTCAATTACTAAGTATTCCTGACCCTCGTCTGGGAGCTGCATCAGCGCGTCTAGACAGCGCCGCAAATCTTCCGGGCGATCGCGCGTGCAAACCGCTACTGTGGCGATCGGCATTGCCTGCACAGGCCCGCGTTCGTCCCATGCGAGAGTATCGTAGAGCCAATTTTTCCAAAGGTTTTCCCCCGCAGCGTTCATCAGTGTTTCCCGCAATTGGGAGCCGTCGGCGCGACCTCCGACGAGCGACAATAGAGCTTGGCCGATCGGTTTTCCGTGCAGTCGAATTAAAACCAAGGCTTTGCTGTAACGCTCCTCAACCGTAATTTCTGGCGGGAGTGTGGACATTTCCAGCTCAAGAATAGCTGTTGCCATTTTAGATTTTTGATTTTATATTTTTGATTGCGAAAAAAACCTAGATACTCCGTATATTACCGGATGTATTTTAGGCGAAATTGTTTTAGGGGATAGCAACTTCTCAATTCCCTAGTTGTCGCTCGCCTATTGCGAATCAAACATAAAGCCTCATTTTTGTTATGACTGTTATTTATTTTTACTTTCGATAGCCTGTTGATGTCAACTTTTTGCCTACAGAATATTTTTCCTCGAAAACCTTCGCACTTCCACGCAGGTGTCAATTGCAAGTGTTATTGGCGGTCGGCGCGCTCCTCAGTCTCCCCATTAATACCAAATCTAAAAACCCTATTTTTTGATAAAAACGGGTTTGTGCGATCGCCCCTCATTTCAGCTTTAATTGCTATAGGGTACTATTCTCTAAAACATACCAAACAATTAAACACTAACCACGAGGCTCAGTCAGTTATCGAGAATCTGTGCAAAGCGCAGCAGTCATTTGCTGGTGGCAGTCAAAAAACTGGAATCGGGCAGAACTTCAACGATACTCTTCGAGAACTACGATGTGATGTTTAACTTAAAACCAAGCTATTACACTCTGTTTCAGTCGCCCCGGGTTAGCTGAAAAACAACTCAAAAACTCCACCCCAAATGAAGACCCAGCAATGATAAAAAACCGAAGATTACAGACTGGTTGGAGGCTCATGGACCTGAGATTATTTCTGGCGAGTTAGTGGGATTTGTACAGGATAATTATCTTCCATTGTCGGGGCATTGATGTGGCTACGTTTGGGGTAAAACAAAAAACACCTCGTTTTGTCCCCTAGTCAAGGAGCGGACTAAACAAACCTAATTATGGGCCAGTCAGCCGATTTTAGATTTGAGTTTTGAGACTTCGGCGAGACTTTGGGCGAGCCGTCGAGTCCAGCTCAGTCGCGCTCAGACGTTGGGCGAGCCGTCGAGTCGCCCTCAGTCGAACGATTTGAGTTTACTCCACAGATGAATCTGGAGCTTGAACAAGAGTCTAAAACTTTGGGCTGCTGGCAATTCCTGCCGGAAACTTATATCGGTTTTTGGGGGGGGTCGAAAAGCAATTTAAACTCTCTCCTGGATAGCCAGAAGGTTTGCTTAGAAAAATGTATCAAACTTTTACAAAGAAACCGATCAAACTCATAAAGTCTCTCTCTGCCCTGACAAAAGCAGTTAGCTAGCACAATGCTGATTCTCCGTTTTTCAGATTGGACAATACACGAGCCTCAAAACCCTAAAAATGAAGAATTGTAAAGTTTTATCAAGATCTTTGGACATCTGAATTAAAATCTTCTCATAAAAAAGACTAGCTTTTAGCAGGCGCAAATTGTGGAAAAAAGTTTAAAACTCAGAATATGAGATCGAGTTCGCTACTCTTACCTGGTGCAATAAAATGTAACTTTTGATGCCAGAACCAGTAGCATGAACTTTGTCGAAAGCCGAATGCCCGTCAGGCAAATGCCTTCGGAAAATCACCTTCTTGGCGTGCATCAAATCTTAAGTGCAATTACTTTCCTTGCACGAGAGCCGGAGCCTTCGAGCAAACATTTAGCTCTAGGGCTTACGCACCAGAACTTTGATAAACCGGATTTTTTAACCGGGAGCGGGGGCGGCAACAAAGTGTTTTCGTTCATCAAACCCGGTTTCAGCGTCCGAGACTGAACTCGATCGAATGAATGCAGTCGCAACCAATGTTTAAATGTGGCGATACTGCAAGTTGCGTGCAAAGCAGGGAGCTAACCGCAGTGATGGATCTCGATTGTTTACCTTACGGCGCAGGCCACGCACAGGAAGGGGTCTGTCTGCTAGTGCGAATGGGGCCGCACCGCATTTTACTCGACTGCGGTGTAGAGGATATTGCACCGCTGTCAGCGACACAAAATCGATCGCTGCCAGCCGATTTTGTGGTGTGTACCCACGCCCACTCTGACCATGCCAGAGGTTTGCTAGCACTCCATCAATCTTTCCCCCACTTGCCAATTTACGCCAGCAAAGTGACAGCGCGACTGCTACCGCTCAACTGGCCAGAACTGGCTCAGCAGCCAGAGTCCCGGTTCTGCCAGGGACTGCCATGGCAGTCGCCGCTCGAAGTGCGCCCAGGACTGAGCGTGCAGTTGTTCCCGTCAGGCCATTTGCCCGGAGCGGCGACTGTGCTGCTGACTTATGCCGCGCCGCACCGCACCTACACCGTGGTTTACACCGGCGACTTTTTCCTATCCAATTCTCGTTTGGTGGAAGGTTTGCCCCTGGGAGAACTCAGGGGCATGAAGCCGGATGTGTTAATTTTGGAAGGCAGTTACGGCACGGCGCGCCACCCTCACCGCCGACAACTAGAAAATCAGTTAGCCGATCGCATCCACCGCGCCATCGCCGACGGGTACTCGGTACTGCTGCCCGCGCCGGCCCTTGGTTTGGGCCAAGAAATGCTGATGCTGCTCCGCAGTCACCACTACTTTACTGGCCGCGACTTGGATATTTGGGTGGACGGCACTGTCGCCGACGGGTGCGACGCTTATCTGGAACTGTTACCCCAATTTCCCACCGCCGTCCAAAATTTTGCTCTGCACCAACCTTTGTTTTGGGACGAAAGGGTGAAACCCCGCGTCCGCCGGCTGTCTGCCGAACAACGCCCCGGATTGGGAGCCACGCCCTGTATTGTAATTACAGACAAGTTAGCTGATTTGGCTTTGTATGTTGCCGATGGCACACATCCTTGGATTTTGCTCGCCCCTCAAAAACCAGGATATCCCGTCAGCGACTGGCTGGGCAACAGGCCCGAATCTGGAGTCACAAGTGTCGAAACTTATCTGCTAGCCGAACACTGCGACGGGCCCGGGACGACCCAACTCATCCACAATTTGCGTCCCCAGCACGTAATTTTACTCCACGGTTCCCCTGCATATTTGGCTGACTTGGCTAACTTGGACGAGCTGCGAAACCGCTACCAGTTGCACACTCCGGCGGCCGGAACACTTGTCGAATTGCCGATCGGGGAAATGTTTTTGCAGCCCGCTATCCCAGAAACTAACTATGAGGGAGAACTCAGCGAATTGGGGACAGAGGTAGCAATTAGCTTACCGAGTCCGATTACAGCCGATCCTCGGTGGGCCAATTTTGCCGATACCGGTTTGGTAGAAGCGCGCTGGCAAGGCGAAGAACTTGTACTGCGCGGCATCTCCCAGCGGGAACTGCTTTTTCAAGGCAGCGCCGTTCAGGCAAACCTCGAATGCTGCGGCAATTGTCAGCACTACCGCAGCCAGCGCTGTTGGAACCAGTCCAGTGCTTTGTTTGGCTTTAAAGTTACCCCCGACGGTTACTGTCCCGTATTTAAAGCGATACCGGAGTCGGAACTTTTCCTAGATGGCGAAACAGACGGCGAATAAGCTCTCGGACACCTACAAACCAGCCTGCAGGCCTAGAAAACAAAAGAACAGCCCTGGACGCACCCAGACAAAAAACCCTGTTTCAGCAGGGCTAGGGTGTCGCGCATTGAATTTTTAAACTACTGTGTATTTACGCTGTTGTCCCGTGGGCAGCAGATCCCCCCATCAAGCTTAAATTTAAAGGCAAAATAGCTTATGTGGTCACAACCCAGAATATGTTTGGCCTAAACCGGGTTTTTTGCATAATTTCTCCACAAAAAAGGGAGAAAAGTCGTTTTCTTTTCCCCCAAGTTTTCCTTGTGCCTCAAGCGCGAGCTCAAAACTATTCCAAATTCGAGTCCGGGTAGTGATTGCGAATTTGTTCGGCTTCGGGACAATCGTCAGAAACTAGGGGTTCGCAGTTAGTTCGGGACACCGAAGCCAACTTCTGGGACACAGCTCCAATACTTTCGAGACGCACCATTTCTTCCCAAGAGCTGATTTCGTCTTCTTCGTCGGTTTCGTAGCGCAGCGTGACTAGATCCCCTTCAATATCTAGGATACGAGCGCGCTCTATCCAACGTTGCTGATCTCGAAGAAAAATAGAAACCTCACGACCATCACAACAGAGTTGATAGATTTTGCGCTGTAGCATTTGTCAGTTCTCCTGCGCAGTGTAACTTGCTTAAAATATGGCCTGTTTACCGTAACGTACTTTGGGTTTTACATCGGAAGGCACAGCCGTATGGACTGGCCAGTTTCACGTTTTCCGCAACTTTGGTACCGATGGGAGTTACCAAATTTGATTTTACCACCAAATCTATCTAGTACGCCATTTATCCAATTACAGGTTGTGCAGCCAGTGGCATCCCTCGTGAGAGGCATTTGCCAGCATAGATCGAAGCATTAGGACTTGACAAAGGCACTCGATTAACAGCGACAATAAAAACAGACTCTGCCTCATAAATCTCCCTCTCTTTTGCCTCAAGTCCCCCAGAAATCTATTGTTTCGACGTTTGTTTTATTGTCCGCTAAGGCCTCTTGGCTCAATCTCAAATCTCAAATCTCAAACCGAAAGCTCTAAAGCGACACTCAAACAGCGACAATAAAAACAGACTCTGCCTCATAAATCTCCCTCTCTTGTGCCTCAATTCCCCCAGAAACCTCTTGTTTCGACGTTGGTTCTGGCCCCGATTACCCTCTGTGAACTCAATCTCAAATCTCAAATCTCAAATCTCAAATCTACCGACCTGAGTGTGATAAAAATCACTGACAGCAGGCAGCCCCTAAATGTAGAAAATGGTGGCGGCCAACAACTAGCTTCAAAACGGGCAGCGGAACCTGTGGCGGTTAAGCTAAAAGAATTGCGGTTCCGTTCAAAACAAATTGGAGTCATTGCTCGTGCGTATTAAGGAGGCTAATTGATGGTGTACGCAGAAAATTGGTCGCAGCCGTCTATCTTGGAGCTAGCGCGATCGGGCAACTTTCAAGCCCTCAATTACTGGATTGACAGCTTGCTGCGACCCGAAGGGATTTATGCCCGCGTCGAACAGGCTCAGGCCGGCTGCGTCCAAATCCTCGTAGAATTCCAGCGCGAATTTGCGCCAGATACTACATTACTCGGGAGCAATCTCCGCGAAGGCTTAGTCAAATTTATTTGCCACCAACTCTGGAGACTCAACTCGCCAGCAGTAGAAGGAGTGCGAATTCACGCGCGCTTGGCTGGGGATGCAGACATTCTCTGGAAACAGTCAGTGCGAATTGTCACTCCGGCAAACCGCCAGCGTCGGCGTTACCGTTCCCTACCAGTCGTCGATTGGGTTAAATTTAAAACGTATCGTTCTCTGCTGCTAGTGGGATCGGCACTTGCCTCTTTTATTTTAGGGTGTTGGGTCAGCTACCACGAAGCTCTGACCCTGCAGTTAGTATCTCCAGTATCCGGCTACCAGCAAACTGCGGTAATGTCGGGGCCGCCTCCAAAACGTGCAGATACGGTGCAAGCGGCCTTAGAAGTGGTACCAGTAGTACAGCAAAAGCAAGTTGCTAATCCTTACGACCCAACAGTAACGCTGATGTTCGGAGGAAATGTGAATCTATCGGATGCGCTCGGAGCATCTGCTGCCAACGATCACCAATGGGCTTTCGCCAATATGGACGAGTACCGGCAAGCAGATGTGGCGATGGTTAACCTAGAAAACTCCCTGACTCGCTCTACATTGGGGTCTGGCAAAAAACAATTAAATTTTAAAGCCGATCCAGAATCGGTGAAAGTATTAACAGCCGGAGGAGTGGATATTGTCAATCTGGCAAATAGCCGCGCTATGGATTACGAGGAACCGGGGCTGGTGGAGACGATGAATACTCTAGATAATAGTGGGATTCAACACCTGGGAGCCGGCAGAGATATTAAAGAAGCGAGGCGTCCAGATATTATTGAAGTTAAGGGTCAGCGGATTGCCTACCTCGGTTATTACGATGCCGAGCTTAACGTCGCTGACCAAGGGAAAGCGGGCACTAACCCCCGCCGTAACAATCGCGTGGCCGAGGATATTAAAGCTCTTAGGGGTCAGGTAGACTGGATTATTGTGAATTACCACTGGGGAGTCGAATTGGCAGATTATCCGGGGGACTGGCAGATTGATTTGGCTCGGTTCACGATCGACCAAGGAGCTGATTTGGTAGTGGGACACCATCCCCAGGTGTTGCAAGGTGCAGAAATTTACAAGGGCCGTCCGATAGTTTACTCGCTGGGTAATTTTATATTCGGCGGCAATGCTCGCAGGGATTACGATACCGCAGTCCTGAAAGTATCGCTCAAAGACAGGAATATGAAGGTAGAGTTTCTGCCTGTGGAGGTGAAAAAGTTTCAGCCGAATGTGGTGAAGGGAGCCGCAGCCGATCGCATCCTCAAACGCGTCGAGCAAATTTCTAGTATTTTCGATCGACCGATGCAATCTTCTGTAGTTCTCGATGCCCTAGTCCAGCCAGGAGCGGCATCAAAAACTCCAAATTCTCCATTGCCAGGAGCAGCAAAGAGCGGTACATACCAGCCCGGGCGAGGTTCCGGGGGAACCTCCGGTGAAAGCACTCAGCAAGGGCCCGGACAACCCAAACCTACTTTGATTTTGCCGGCTTTGCCGGCTGCGCCCCAACAGCCGGACAACTCCTCATTTTTCCCGAACGGGACAGGGCCTGCAATTGAGTCAAATCCGCCTCCGAATCAAAATTTGCCGCCGCGCATCTACCCCACTCAACCTCAAAACCCCAGCGGGGAACCAGAGCCGTTTACAAAAGAGCCATTTATCAAAGAACCGTTTATTTCGCCCCCATCTCCTAGTCAAGGAGCAGTGCCGAGTCCCCAAAGCTATCTTCCCCCCACTCGGGCTGTATCTTTTGAAGTCGCACTCAAAAAGCAGCCGGCCTCCGCGATCGTTCCAGCTAACAGCAGCAAACGCTCCAAGCACCGGATCGCCCTGCCTCCTATAGCTGGGAGAATTGGTTAGCCAGTGGGGGTCTGAACAACGAGGAGGCAGGGGGAGGATAAGGGCGGTAATGGGTGAACATCAAGATACTAGCGACCAATTATTAACGACTGATTTACTGACAACCAATGATCAATGACCTACTACCGATGACAAATGTGTTTGCGATCGCGCTCAAGCAAAAGCAGTACAAAACCTATATCCTCTCCGACGAAGCCGCTAACTCTACTCTAGAAGTTGTGCCGGAACGGGGCGGTATTGCCACTAGCTGGCTGGTTGAAGGCAAAGAAATCTTCTATTTGGATGCGGAACGGTTCGCCAATCCCGATCTAACTGTACGTGGCGGGATTCCCATCTTGTTTCCCATCTGCAGCAATCTCCCCGACAATACTTACACGCACAAGGGAGTCGAGCGTCAGCTCAAACAGCACGGCTTTGCTCGAGACTTGCCTTGGACAACAGGCGAACAAGTTACGGAGGGTTGCGCTGCTATTACGCTGATTCTCGACAGCAGCGACAAGACGCTGGCTGTTTATCCCTTTGATTTCCAACTAGCCTTCACTTATCAGATTAAAGGCAATTCTTTGGAAATTTTTCAGCGATATACCAATCTGTCTGCTGAACCGATGCCGTTTTCTAGTGGTTTGCACCCCTACTTTTTGGCGACGGACAAATCTAAGCTGCGCTTTGATATTCCAGGGATGCAGTACAGAGATCAGAACACCCATGAAAAGGGTTACTTCACTGGAGTTTTTGACCCGACGTTGGATGAAATTGATGTTTCCTTTGACGAACTCACTGGTCTTGCTGCTACTGTCACTGACGCGGCGAGCGGCTTGCGGCTCACCCTCAGTTACAACTCCAGCTATGGGAAGTTGGTTTTCTGGATGGTGAAGGGCAAGGATTTTTACTGTTTGGAACCTTGGACTGCTCCTCGAAATGCCCTCAACACTGGCGAACACTTGATGTATTTGCCCCCCGGCGCGACTTGCGAGATGCTGGTTCGCATGACTGCAAATTTTATTTAAAAAACACTTGCTATTTCAAATGAGGGGTGCTACTGTTAGAAATTGTGTGCGGTAACAATGTTTTCGCGGGTCGCTAGCTCAGCGGTAGAGCATTCGGCTTTTAACCGATTGGTCTCGGGTTCAAATCCCGGGCGACCCATAAAAAATTTGTGAGTTAAAAATTTTGAGTTTTGAGCGGAATGCTCGGAACTCAAAATTTTGTTTTTTGAACTTTTAAGTAAATCTGGAAAGATCGTGCGCGATCGGTCGCAAATTGTCTTAATATTATCGTAAGAATTGAGCTTGTCCAAAATTCACTGCCCAAAAATCACAAATAATTAGGAGGAATATCTATGGCGCTTGTACCTATGCGATTGCTGCTCGACCACGCGGCTGAAAATGGTTACGGCCTACCGGCTTACAACGTCAACAACATGGAGCAAATCCAAGCGATCATGCGCGCTGCTGACGAAACCAACAGCCCTGTGATTCTGCAAGCTTCTCGCGGCGCTCGCTCCTACGCTGGCGAAAATTTCCTGCGCCACTTGATTTTGGCAGCAGTTGAAACCTATCCTCACATTCCCATTTCCATGCACCAAGACCACGGCAATGCCCCCGGTACTTGCTATTCTGCCATGCGCCAAGGTTTCACCAGCGTGATGATGGACGGTTCTCTGGAAGCGGATGCTAAGACTCCCGCCAGCTACGAGTACAATGTTCAAGTTACTCGCGATGTGGTGAATGTTGCTCATTCGATCGGCGTTAGCGTTGAAGGCGAACTGGGTTGTTTGGGTTCTCTGGAAACAGGGATGGGCGAAGCAGAAGACGGCCACGGCTTTGAAGGTGCGCTTTCTCACGATCAGTTGCTGACAGATCCCGAACAAGCTGTTGATTTCGTCGAGCAAACCGGCGTTGATGCTCTAGCAGTTGCGATCGGCACTTCTCACGGCGCTTACAAGTTCACTCGCAAGCCGACTGGCGAAATTTTGGCAATCAGCCGCATTGAAGAAATTCACCGCCGCTTGCCGAATACTCACTTGGTAATGCACGGTTCTTCTTCTGTGCCCCAAGAATTGCTGGAAATTATCAACAGCAACGGCGGCAAAATCCGCGAAACCTACGGCGTACCTGTGGAAGAAATCCAAAAGGGTATCAAGTGCGGCGTTCGCAAGATCAATATCGATACTGACAACCGTTTGGCGATTACTGCTGCGGTGCGCGAAGCTTTGTTTGCCAAGCCCGATGAGTTTGATCCCCGCCACTTCTTGAAGCCGTCGATCAAGTATATGCAGAAGGTTTGTAGCGATCGCTATAATTCTTTCGGTTGCGCCGGTCACGGTACAAAGATTAAGCAAGTATCTTTGGACGATTTTGCAGCTAAGTATGCTAAGGGTGAATTGAGCTCTTCTGCTAAGAAAACTGTGGCTGTTTAAGAATTTTAGGTTTTAGATTTTAGTTTTGTCTGAAGTCTAAAGTTAGGATTGCCGGGTAGCTTTGAAGTTGCCCGGTTTTTGTTTATGGACACAAATCAATAGAAGTGATATCAAATCCGGTAGCATAGGAATTATTCATCTCTCTGTTCTCTGACTCTGTGTTCTCTGTGTCCTCTGCGGTTTAATCATTCCAATTAAACCGGAATTCATATGATATTGAAAACTGGGATCGCTATAGCAGTATCCCTATTTTTGCTTACAATGAAGCTAATTTTCCTTGGAAATTCAACCGTTTGAATCAAAGGTGAACGAATGGCAAAGGTTATTGCAGTTACAGAAGCTATTAAAAGCCAAGAGGAGACTGAATCAAGGTTGAATTTGAGCAGAACTGAGAATGAGGCTTTTTTTACAGAGTGGCAAACCCAATTGCCAACTCTCAGCGATTCTGAACAGACTGCTTTGGATACGCTACGACGCAGATTGCTATATCATAGGGCCGATGGAGAATTGTTAGAAGGGGCAGTGACTTTGCTGGTGGCATCACCTTTGTTAGAACTGGCGGGATTCTACGATCCACCTTTCAAGATGAAGGCTGAAGCTGCTATCGAAATTGCGATCGATGATGGGGAAGAAACCCTGCGCGGACGAATTGATATCTTGATTTTGCAGAACCAGCTTTGGGTAATAGTTTTGGAGTGTAAGAAGAGTACGATTTCGACGCGATCGGCATTACCCCAAGCATTAGCATACATGATGGCAAATCCTGATCTGGATAAACCGAGATTTGGTATGTTGACGAATGGCGATGATGTGTTGTTTGTGAAAGTCAAGGCTCAACCTACAGCCGAATACGGGTTATCGCGGGCATTTTCGATTTATACTGTGCGAAGTGAATTGCGATCGGCTTTTCAAGTCTTGAAGCATTTAGGCCAAGGCATCACTGCCGCCTAAGTTACGGTGAAGGTATTGCCTCAGTACAGGTGAAATCGTGTAAAAATTTGCTTGTTGTTCAATCAAGCAGCGCCGCGATAGAGATTGCAGCGCATTTAGCAAATCTGAAGCGGGAATTATCTCATTTTCTAGCAATTTTGCCCGGTTGATTGGCTGGCTTTCTTTCGCTAATAAGGAGATTACTTGTTTTTCTAGTTCGGATAGGCGATCGAACTGCTGCTGTAAAACATCTTTCAAATCTTCCGGCAACAATATAGTATCATTTGGTAATAACTCTGTCACGCCTCCTCCCAAGTCTTGAATCAGATTCGCCACGCTTTTGAACCATAGGGGGTTGCCTTGGTAACGATGAATGAGAGTTTCACTGTTGTCGCTTGCTTCTAACCCGCAATTTCTCAGTATTTCCCGTCCGGCGGCGATGTCTAAACCTTTGAGCTGTAAGGTGCGAATAGATGTATTTTGGCTTTTAACTTGAGTTACTTCTCTCGGTTGTTCCCAACCGATTAACATCAAGCAGCTTTGATGGGATAATTTTTCTATTTGTTTGAATAAAGTGCGATATTCTTCGGATTCTGGTTTATACTTTCCGGCCAATTCGCCGCTACAGAAAAGGTTGTGAACGTCATCTAAGACGATTAAACAGCGATGGTTTTGTAAATACTTAATCAGCGGTAAGCGTTTTTGGTTTGTTGGGGATGAATCTTCTTTTTTGGAATGGGAAAAAAGCTGTATTAGGTTAGATTGAAATTTTTCTAGGGTGGGGAATTCGTCTAGTGTGTACCAAACTGCGTACTCAAACTCGTCTTTAATTTGTTGTACGAGTTGCACTGCTAGGGTGGTTTTGCCGATACCGCTGATGCCGGTGAGGGTGATGAGGCGACAGCGTTGTTGTAGAATCCATGTGGTGAGGGTTTGGAGTTCGAGGGGGCGCGAGTAGAAATCGCCCAACTCCGGCATTTCGCTTAAATCTTGATGTAGAGTTTTAGTTTTTTTTGAGTTAGATGTCTCTTGATTTGGTGGCTGTGAGTTTGGGATATTTGGGGGGTTTCTAGGTTCTCCACAAGAATTAATGCTACCAACTCGAACATTATCTTGTACAGCATTTGAAAATATGGAGACTTCCAATCTCTCCATTGCCGATCGAACATTAGATTTACTAACATCTTCTCCCAACTCTTCTGAAAGTATCTGCCATAATTGCGATCCGACTTGCCTAACATTACTTTCAGAACAGTCAAAGTCTTTGGCTATGTGCTTGTATGTCTCACGTTGTAGAGTTCCCCGCAGTACCGCTGCTTGTAAATCGTCAAGGTGTTGACCCGTTTTCTCGAACACTATGCGATCGGTGAGGGTTAAAACTTCTTTAAGATTCATCCAGCTACCAAGATGTAAGAGTTTTGTATATTATAGCACTTTTATAACAATTTTATACAATTTCATACCAAACGAATTAAAATATAGTAAAAATCTAGAAAACTGTGGACAAAATTGAACCTTTTTTTATGAAAAAATTCTGATTTCTAAGAACATTAGGAGAAATATTAAAAAGTAAATTGAGGGATTAAACGCTTGTCGTTTAATTCCTGTAATAGTGTATTAAACCCAGGGCTATTTCATTCTTGAGAGAAGGGTGATAAGCTGAAGCTATATTCCTTCAAATTGTTTTGAGTAATGACCCAA